>CAYFWR010000094.1:0-1505 GCA_964346865.1 uncultured Candidatus Saccharibacteria bacterium | reverse complement strand
GATGGCGTAGCTAATACAACTAACTAAAAATATTGGGGCATAAAGACCAAAATTAAGAAATTGGTTTAATCCGAAGGCTGGAATTACCAAGTTAAAAGTGGCTCCCAAAAAACCGAATAGAAAAATTCCTAAAAATACATATTTAAACTGAGTTCTTGTTAGCCCTTGGGCTCTTCGATATTTTAAAAACAAAATCACAAAAGTTGCCAAAACACTTAAAACCCCCCAAATTGTTGGTATTATAATTAAAGGCCCATCTTTAGTGGCAATATGATCTCCGACAAACCAACTCTCTTTTAAAAATAAATTTGTTGTCGGAATTAAGGGTATAAAAACAAAGGCAGAAAAAAGCCATAATTTCTCATACCACCTCAAAACAACTGACCGTTCTCGTTTAGGAAAAGCTAAAGCCAAATAAACAAGCGAGGCTCCCATTAGGTATCCAAAAGTAAAAGTGATCTTCATCCAAAGAGTAAGATTAGGAAGCATAAAGGAGGCGCCATTAGTCATATATCCACCAATAAAGACCCAAATTCCCATAGAAAGAGTTAGAAAAAAGAAAGCCTTGCTGGTAGCACTCTGTTTATCGCGAAAATAGGTTAAAATTCCTAAAAATAAAAGGGAAGTAGAAACTATTGGTAATAAAATTAAATGAATGTTCATTTTTAGACTCTTTTACTCAAAATTACCAGATAATATTCTTTTAAAAACATAAACACTATTAGTTCTTATGCTGCCTATTTTTATTATACAACTTATATTAAAAAAAGACAGTCCCCATTAAATAAGGGGGTGATAGGGGAGATAAGGGTTAATGAGGGAGAATAAGGGAATAAAAAAAGAAGAGTTGTTTCTTTCCTCTCTATGCCCCCTGATAACCCTTTATATCCCCTAATATTTCCTATTAGTCCCTATTTATTGTATTTTTCTAAAGCATCGGCAGCGGCAGATTGTTGAGCTGCTTGTTTAGAAGGTCCGCTCCCCTGACCAATCAGCCGATCTTTTAAATAAGCTCCAACTGTAAATTCTTTTTCGTGGTCTGGGCCACTTTCTTTTAAAACACTATAGACTGGGGTAACCCCCTCTTTTTCTTGAGCTAATTCCTGAAATTTACTTTTAGCATCAATATAAAGTTCATTCTTTAAAATTTCGGGTAATTCAACAATTAAACTATGTTCTATAAAATCTTTAGCCTTCTCTAATCCCCTATCTAAATAGATTGCTCCGATTAAAGCCTCAAAAACATTAGCTAAAATAATCTGACGAGAACGTCCGTTGTTTCCCAAAGTTTCCCCTCGACTTAAAAGAAGATGTTTATTTAGCCCTAACCTTTGGGCTACCGAAGATAAAGTCTCAGCTTTTACCAAAGCACTCCGCCAGTTAGTTAATTCCCCTTCAGGATTGGGATAATTTTTGTAAAGATAGTAAGTAACCACCAGTTCTAAAACGGCGTCGCCCAAAAATTCTAACCTTTCATTATGAGGCAATTCAAAACTAGGATTTTC
>CAYFWR010000093.1:0-1588 GCA_964346865.1 uncultured Candidatus Saccharibacteria bacterium | reverse complement strand
GCCAAATCATTGGCTGTCTGAATCCCTACATGGCGAATTCCCAAAGCGTAAATAAATCGCGCCAGACTGATCTTTTTTCGAGATTGAATTGACTTAATAATATTGTCTGCTGATTTTTCAGCAAATCTTTCTAAAGGCTCGAGGTCTCCGGTTTTTAACATAAAAAAGTCAGCCGGATTAGAAATTAAATCTTCTTTCATTAACTGCTCGACAATTTTTTCGCCCAAACCGACAATATCAAAAGCTTCTTTCCCAACAAAATGAATCAACTTTTCTCTTTGGACAACATAACAGTTGGGATTGACACACCT
The DNA here is from genome assembly GCA_964346865.1 of uncultured Candidatus Saccharibacteria bacterium. Taxonomy (GTDB): domain Bacteria; phylum Patescibacteriota; class CPR2; order CAYFWR01; family CAYFWR01; genus CAYFWR01. The sequence continues at coordinate 1,277 of CAYFWR010000093.1, read as the reverse complement.
AGCGATCGCTTCTCCAACTGGCCGAACCACTTTACCGCCACAAATCGGACACTTAGTCGGCATTTTAAAAGTCTTTTCTTTTCCAGTCCGAAGATGTGGTAAAGACTGGACTACTTCAGGGATAACATCACCGGCTTTTTGGATAATAACAGTGTCGCCGATCCGAATATCTTTTCGTCTAATTTCATCTTCATTATGAAGAGTGGCTCGAGAAATAGTACTTCCGGCCACCTTGGCTGGTTTTAAAACCGCAAAGGGGGTTAAAGCACCAGTTCGGCCAACACTGACCCGAATATCCTCAACTACCGTGGTTGCTTGTTCAGCCGGAAACTTAAAAGCAATAGATCCCCGAGGAGCTTTACCTACCACTCCTAATTTTTCAAATATCTTATTATTATTTACAATAATCACCATCCCATCAATTTGGAATGGAAGCTCATTCCTTTTGGACAACCAACTATTATAATACTCTATGATCTCATCTAAATTCTTGCAATATTTTACATATTTTGAAGTTTTAAACCCCAATTTTTTTAGAATCTTATGTTTGTCCTCGTGGGTTTCCTGCCCTAAATCAGTCACCAAATCATACATATAAGTATCTAGTCTTCGGGAAGCGGCAATCTTGGGATTAAGTTGTCGGATGCTCCCTGCGGCGAGGTTACGAGGATTGGCATAAGTTGGAAGATTTTTCTTTTCTTGCTCTTTATTTATTCTTTTAAACTCATCCTTATTCATGTAAACTTCACCTCTAACTTCAATGCTCTGTTTAGTATTAAGGACCGGTACTTCTTCTAATTTTAATGGAATAGATCCAATAGTCTTTAGATTCTGAGTTACGTCTTCGCCTACAAATCCATTACCTCTTGTTGCTCCGACAGTAAAGATGCTGTTTTCGTACACAAGAGTAATAGCAAAACCATCAATTTTAAGTTCGGCGAAATAATCTAATTTTGTTCCTGGAACAAGTTTTTTGATACGTTCTTCCCAAGCCTTCATCTCTTTTTCCGAAAAAGCATCATTTAGCGAAAGCATGGGGGTTTTGTGTTTTACTTTTTCAAATTTTTCTAAGGGTTTTCCACTAACTCTCTGAGTCGGTGAATCAGGCGTAATAAGTTCAGGGAACTGATCTTCTAATTTTTTAAGTTCATCTTTTAAAGAATCCCAAGCCGCATCCGAAATCTTGGGTTTATCTAAAACATGGTAAAGATAACTGTGATAACTAATTTCTTTACGTAATCTCTTTATTCGTTCTTGGGCTTGTTTTTTATCCATAG
>CAYFWR010000092.1:0-1612 GCA_964346865.1 uncultured Candidatus Saccharibacteria bacterium | reverse complement strand
ACCTTAATCTAAAGCTATATCTCTTTAATTCGTATTCGTGTTTTATTCGCGATTCAATTCGTGTTATATTAGTGTTTATGAATCAAGAAAATATCAGAAATTTCTGTATCATTGCCCACATTGATCATGGGAAATCGACCTTGGCTGATCGTTTTTTAGAGTTAACCAAAACTGTTCCCGAGCGGGAAATGAAAGAACAGGTTTTAGATCAAATGGACCTGGAGCGGGAACGAGGAATTACCATCAAGCTCACACCAGTACAGATGCTCTGGCGTGCGCAGATAAACGCTGATATAAACACAGATAAACGCGGATTATTATACGAAGAATTGACTTACAAAATCAGGGGCGCATTTTTTAATGTTTATAACAAACTGGGTCCTGGACATAAAGAAACTATTTATCAAAAAGCTTTAGAAGAAGAATTTAGCAACCTAAATCTAAACTACGAAAAAGAAAAATCAATAGAAGTTCTATATAACGAGACAAAGATTGGAATTTATAAACCAGATTTTATTATTGAAAACAAAATTATTATTGAACTAAAAGCGACACCATTTATCGGGAAATTAGAAGAAAAACAAACCTGGCATTACCTAAAAGGTTCAAATTATAGATTAGCACTTTTGGTTAATTTTGGTGGGAAAAAGCTCCAAATAAAACGACTTATCTATGACATTATCCGCGAAAATCCGCGTACCAATCCGCGAAAATCCGCGTATGTACTGAATCTGATCGATACTCCAGGCCACGTTGACTTTACCTACGAAGTCTCAAGATCTTTGGCAGCGGTTGAAGGTGCGATCCTTCTGGTTGATGCTACCCAGGGTGTCCAGGCTCAAACTTTAACCAACCTCCATTTGGCAAAAGAACAAAATTTAACCATTATTCCGGTGATTAATAAAATCGACCTCCCTTCAGCTGAAATCGACCGAGTAAGTCAAGAAATAGAAAGTGTTTTGGGAATCAAAAAAGAGGAAATTATTTTAGTTTCGGCAAAAGAAGGAAAGGGGATAAAAGAAGTTTTGGAAGCGGTTTGTGAACGGATTCCGCCACCAAAAGGCAACTGCGATACTCCTTTGCAATCCTTAATTTTCGACTCAGTTTTCGACTCCTACCGAGGCGTGGTAGCTTTTGTCCGGATTGTAAATGGAACTATTAAAAAAGGCGAAAAAATTCGATTTTTAGCTACAAATAAAGAAGGAGAGGCTTTGGAAGTTGGTTGTTTTAAACCAAAACTCTCCCCTACTCAATCTCTTTCTTGTGGCGAAATCGGCTACATTGTTACTGGATTAAAATCAGTTCGAGACGCCAAGGTCGGCGACACTATTACAGTTCAAAGTTCAATCCGGCAGCCGCCGGACAAAGTTCAAAGTCTACCTGGATATAAACAAGTTAAGCCCTTTGTTTTTGCCTCTTTTTTTACCACTTCTGGTGAGCCAAAAGAACTTAGAGAAGCTTTAGAAAAACTCAAGTTAAATGACGCTGCCCTTTCTTTCGAGCCTGAAAAATCCTCTGTTTTAGGGCTTGGTTTTCGCTGTGGTTTTTTAGGACTCCTGCATTTAGATATTGTCCGCGAAAGACTGGAACGAGAATATAATCTGGATCTTAT
>CAYFWR010000091.1:0-1647 GCA_964346865.1 uncultured Candidatus Saccharibacteria bacterium | reverse complement strand
TAGACAAAAAACTCCGAGGTGTCGAACTTATGCCACCTCCGAGGTGTAAGATGTACCGAGGTGTAAGATGTATCTCAACAAAAAGTCAAAGAATTCTTCGGCCAAGAGGACTGCTAAATAAATAATAAAGCATGATCTGGAGAATGTAAACAATATGAGGCAATCAACTTTTTTTCTAAAATTAACTTCACTTAACTATATATATAGTTAAAGAAGGCAGTAGAGAAATTTTTTGATTTGAAAAAACAGAGTGCTAACAAAAAAATCAAGTCTTTTTGAAAGACCCAATCTTGATCTTGACCAATAAAAAGATCGGGTCTTTTTGAAAAGACCCGATCTTGAGTTCAAGTAATATAAAACAGCCCCAGATAAAGGACTGTTCTGTCTTTTTTATAAATCTTTTAAAATCTCAATATATTCTTCCGTTTGTATCCCCAAAATTCGCAAATTGTTCCGAATAATAAAAACCGGCAGTTCTCTATCCTCAGGGAATACTACCGGCCGCTTTAACCCTTCTCGCCAATATATGCGGTGATCTCCATGTTTTCTTTCAAACTGACAGCCAACATATAAAACAAACTTCTCAAATTTTCTCCAATGAATCGGGGTTAATTTTGGCATCTTTACACCGGAACTTTAATTTCTTCTGTCTCATGAGAAATAAATCGAGGAGGAGACCAAGTTTTTTTAAGCTTCTTCCACCCCAATTCTTGAAGCACTTCTTCTAAGGTTCCTCTTTTAGAAACCTCGTCAAAAAATATATAAACAGCTTCTTCAAATCTATGTTTTACCTCTTTGAAAGTATCGCCAGAAGTAGACAAATCTAATGCTGGGGTATAAGCAATAAAACGCTTATCTTCTTTAAAAATAGAAACTGGGATTTTTAAACTTAACAATGCTTTTTTCATACCTAAATTTTAAAGGTTTTAAAAACCCCTGTCAAACATAACAAATAACAACACTAGAATATTTTTTACTGAAGATGGCCATACAAGGTAAATAAATTATTACCATGATTGATTATAACATGATGCCCAAAACCACTAGTTGTACTGTTATAAATAATATCCCCGGCTGCAGCTGCCATAACAGGTGCTCCATTATATTGCACCATGTCAATACCCCCCGGCCACCCTACTCCTCTATGACTAAAGGTCCCCCAATAACCTTGAGTAATAATAGGATTAACCAATGGCCAAGCCAGGGCACCAGAAGTTAAATATGGCATAGGGTCAACATCTACATTGCCAATATAGACCCCAAAATGAAGATGAGAGCCAAATACACCCGGAGGAAAAGAATAACCAGTATATCCTTGTAAACCAATAACATCTCCTGTGCTAACTTTCCCCTGAGAAACGAAATTTTTTTGCCCCAGAAAAGAGTTCAACCAAGCTTGGATCTCAGCATATATTTGTTGAGCTTTTTTCAACTCCTCTTGAAAATTAGCTTCGTCAGACTTGGTTTGAATCAAAAGTTGTTCTTTAGTAGATCTTTGATACGCGATTTGCTGTCTTTGGGCTTCTTGTTGGCTTCTAAGCTCGGCTAGCCGATTTTGCTCAGCTGTCAGTTCTTGTTTCTTGGCATCCAACTCGGCTTTTAGGGTTTTAATCTTATCAATCGACTCTTTAATTTTTCGCTGCATTG
>CAYFWR010000090.1:0-1656 GCA_964346865.1 uncultured Candidatus Saccharibacteria bacterium | reverse complement strand
CTACCATTCTCGGCAATTTTTTCAGCAATATCTGGATGTTCTAAAAGATAAACAATCCTTTGAGCACATTGTTTAATACTACTAACTAAATAGCCAGTTTTATCATTTATAATTTGGGTCTTTATCCCTCCGGCTTTTCCGCCAATCACTGGAGTTCCCTTCCACATCGCTTCTGCTACTGTTAACCCAAATCCCTCTCTAACAGACTTTTGAATAACAATATCAGAGCCTGTTTGAAAAGCATCTACTTCTACATCACCTAAGTTTGTTAAAACGTGAATATCTTTATCTTTCTTTTTGAATCTTTCGACTTTTTTGTAAATCCCCCATCCTTCAGGATCATCAGTGGCCATAGAACCAATTAAAACTAACTGGAGCTTGGGGATTATCTCCTTGGCAATTTTATAAGCTTTAATAACTCCAATTGGATCTTTCCAGGGATCAAATCTGGAAACTTGAGTAATAATGGGGCGAGCTATATCAACAGAATATGAACTAATGATTTTTTTAGCAATAAAATCAGTCAGTGGTTCATTTTTAGGAGCCAAAGGATCAATAGCGGGAGTAATAAAAACTTCTTTTTTAATTGGAAGGTCTTTGGGTAAGAATTCTTTAAGAGTGAATACAGCAATATCATATTCACAAAGAAATGGCTTAAAAAATTCCCAAACCCTTTTGTTAGGATTAGAAGTATCAATATGACAGCGCCAAATCCATTTTACCTTATTGCCAGTATAGTAATAAGGAATTGCTGCCGGCTGAGGATCATGAATTTGGATAATATCCCATTTACCTTCAATAAGATGAGCATTATAAGCATTAAATCTTTTATAAGTTCTTTCGATTTCCTTAGTTATTTTGTAATTAGCCCCTTGAAAGGCATTATGAAACGATTTTGTTATTTTAAAAAGTCTATCATCAGCAACAATTGTCTGCCATTCTGCCTTAAGACCAACATTTCTCATTAAAGGAACTAAATTATTTAAAAGCTCAGCCACCCCGCCGCCAAGACGAGTAGTATTAATGTGGAGTACTTTAAGATTTTTTAATTCCTTTGATAAGTCAATAATTTCCTTAAAAAGCTTTTCATCAATAATTTTTTCGTAAGTTTTTAGTTTTTTGGGGGTTAAAGATACTTTTTGAAGCATAACAAATAAATTTATTTATAAAACTATGATATAGAGTTTTTTCATAGTTTCAACTGTTTTGTTTTTATTTTATAAACCCAATTCTTTATCAATCGACTGCATTGCCGAAAGAGAAAGGTCGACAAATTTTTCTAAAGAAAGATTAAGGTCTTTGCAGGTTTTGATTTGGTCGCGGTTGGAGCCGCGAGCAAAGCCGCCTTCACGGAATCGGTTTAAAACAAACTGAGTATCAATGCTTTTTAGTTTTTTGTCAGGATGAATTAAGGCAGAAGCGACAATCAAACCGGTTAAAGGATCAGTGGCATAAATTGCTTTTTCGGCCTTTGATTTTCTTTCTATTCCTAATCTTTCAGAATTATGAGCTTTGATAATGTCGATAATTTGATCGGATATTCCTTTTTCTCTCAGCTTTTCAGCTGTAACTATAGTATGTTTTTGAGGTTCGTTTATTGTTTCTTCATAATCTAAATCATGAAGTAAACCAGCCAAACCCCATATATCTTGATTT
>CAYFWR010000089.1:0-1734 GCA_964346865.1 uncultured Candidatus Saccharibacteria bacterium | reverse complement strand
AAAACTACCATGAGTGGCCTTAAAATAGGGGGCTCGGTTCTTAATTCCTTGGTAGAAGTAGTTAATATCTCTTTAGACCAGAATATTAATAACAAAATTTACGTCGACCAAGTTTTTTTAAGAGAACAAAAAATGATAATTAAAGGAAGGAGTCGCGAATGAAAAATCCAAGTCAAAGAGTAGCTATTTTTATTGATGTTCAAAATTTATATTACTCAGCCAAGGCTCTTTATGGGAAAAAGGTAAATTTTGGGGAGATTTTAAAACAAGCGGTTGCTGGCCGGAAGTTAATTCGAGCTATTGCCTATGTTGTCAAAGCTCAAATGCCAGAGGAACAAAGCTTTTTTGATGCTTTAACAAATTTGGGAATTGAAGTGAAAATGAAAGAACTTCAAACTTTTGTTAATGGGACCAAAAAGGCCGACTGGGATGTTGGAATTGCGGTTGATATTTTAATGATGGCTCCTAAGCTGGATGCTGTGGTTTTGTGCTCTGGTGATGGTGATTTTGAATTACTTTTAGGTCATGCCAAAGCCAGTGGCTGTCGAGCCGAAGTTGCTTCTTTTGGTCGGAGTACTTCCGGGAAATTAATCGAAATTGCCGACGACTTTTTAGACCTCGATAAAAATCCTGATAAATTTCTAATTAGACCAAGAGGGAAGAAATAATAAAATCAGGAAGGCGACCACCCCTTCCTGATTTTATTATTATCACGCCTGGCAAATTATCTTAGTAAAATTACCAAGCTCGTGATTCAGATGTAAGCCTAATTTATAATAAATTCAATTTTTCTTCAATGTCACTTTTGCCAAATAAAAAAGCTTGGAAATTTAAATTTTTGTAATATAACTACAAATTATTAGGTTCTTTAAGATCGAAATCGAACCTCATAAATCTCTTAAACTGACCGGTATCTTGGTTTATAATAAAAATAAATAGATTTATATTAGGCATATGAGTTCTAAAGACAAAGTTAAAGTTCGAATTGCCCCCTCACCAACGGGTAAATTACATATTGGGACGGCTAGGACGGCTCTTTTTAATTATCTTTTTGCTAAAAAAAACAAAGGTAAGTTTATTTTGCGTTTTGAAGACACAGACGTTTCTCGTTCCACCAAAGAATATGAAAAAGAAATTACTGATTCTTTAAGATGGCTTGAACTTAGTTGGGACGAAGGTCCGTATCATCAAATGGAAAGGTTGTCTCGGTATAAAGAAATTGCCAATAGTTTAAGGTCTAAAGGCCTTGCCTATGGGAAAGAAGGAGCTTTATGGTTAAATGTTAAGGCGATTATCGATAAATTTAAAGTCAAATATAAAAAAGCAAAGGTTTTAGCTAAAGAAAGAGGGAATAGCAAAAAGGGAGTTGGCTACACAATTGAGCTGTCTAAAAAAGACCTAATTTTGGGGAAAATCTCTGGCTTGGTCTCTGACTTTGTTCTTATGAGAGCTACTGGAATGCCAACCTACCATTTTGCCGTAGTTGTTGATGATTATGATATGAAAATTTCTCATGTAATTCGGGGGCAAGATCATTTTCCCAATACTCCTAAACATTATCTTTTACAAAAAGCCTTGGGGTATAAAACTCCGGAATACGCTCATATTCCTTTAACTTTGAACCCCGACAAGACCAAGCTTTCTAAAAGATTTGGGGCAGTGGCAATTTCTGATTATAAAAAAATGGGCTATCTTTCTGAAGCTTTAATAAATTTTATGGTCCTTTTAGGTTGG
>CAYFWR010000088.1:0-1836 GCA_964346865.1 uncultured Candidatus Saccharibacteria bacterium | reverse complement strand
TAATTCCTTGGTCAGCACAAATAAGGACGGATGCTACCAAAGACGGAGAATTCCTATCTTTGTCCAAAGAAACCAAGTGTTTTCTTTTTCAAATCGGAATGGAGTCAATAAATCCCGATACTTTAAAGGATTATCATAAGCTGCAAGATGTTAAAGACATAATTCAAAGCAATGATGTCCTGAAGAAATTTGGGATTAGGGCCCATGGCATGTTTGTTCTTGGTTCTGATTCAGACGATGTTCAAACCATCAGGGACACTGTCAGTTTTGCAAAAAAGCACAAAATTTTCACTGTTCAGTTTCTGGTTCTGGTACCGCTTCCCGGTACTGAAACTTTCCGAGAACTTGATGCAGCAAATAGGATCTTCACTAAGGACTGGTCACTTTATGACGGCCACCATGTAGTCTTTGAGCCGAATCCGGAAAAAATGACAGTTTATCAGCTCCAGAAAGAATCCTTTCTGGCAATGAAGAAATTCTACTCTCTATGGAGATGCCTGAAGAGTCTTATAACCTTTAGAGTAGTGAAAGCATATTTCAGGTATACGGGGCACAGCATTGTCAGAAAGTGGGGTAAGTCCAACCGAGATTTTATTAAAAATCTCAAAGAAAAATTTTCTGTTCACAAGCGGTAGAAAACAAAAAGCGTTATTAATTTCTACCGCTTATTCTTTTGGGATATTTTATGATAAAATAAAAAAAGTGATTCAAAAGATTTATGAGTAAAAAAGTTATTCAAAGACAATTAAAAAATTTACCAAAAACTCCTGGAGTTTATATTTTTAGAGATGCTAAAGGGAAAATTTTGTATATTGGGAAAGCGGCGAGACTAAAAGATCGAGTCAGTTCTTATTTTTTAAAAGCAGCTGATCTTGCGCCAAAAATTCAAAATATGGTTCACCGAATCGGGAAAATTGATTTTGTCGAAACAAGAAGCGAAGCCGAAGCTTTAGTTTTGGAATCAGAATTAATTAGAAGAAACAAACCATCCTATAATACTGATTGGAAAGATGACAAGAACTATCTTTATATTAAAATTTCGGCTGAAAAATTTCCTCAAATTTCTTTAGTCCGTCGTCCACTTGATGATTCTTCAACCTATTTTGGGCCCTTTGTGGATGCCGGAGCCTTGAGGAAAACACTTAGATTTTTGAGAAAAATTTTCCCTTATCGCGACAAATCTTGTCAAGTCGGTTCAGGGAAGCCTTGTTTTTATTATCACTTAGGCCTTTGTCCTGGAACTTGCGTCGGGGAAGTGAGTGAGAAAGATTATAAAAAAAATATTAAAAAAATCAATCTCTTTTTTAAGGGAAAACTGGAAAGGATAGTTAAAGAATTAGGAGGAGAGATGAATAATTTGTCTCGAATTCAGAATTTTGAGGCAGCAGCGAGAGTTCGAGACCAGATTGAAAACTTAAAACGAGCCGGTAAAGTTAAAATTTTCGAAGAAAAAACCTTAAAGGAAGACAAGGCTCTTTTTGGACTAGCAGAAGTTTTAGATATAAAAATTCCTAAAAGAATTGAGTGTTTTGATATTTCGGATATAAAAGGAACAGGAGCTACTGGCTCGATGGTAGTATTCGAGAATGGATTGTCTAAAAAATTGGATTACCGTCGGTTTAAGATAAAGACTGTTAAAAAGATTGATGATTATGCGATGATGGGAGAAGTGTTGCGTCGACGTTTTTCTAAAGTTGATTTAGAAAAAGATGAGTCCTTTTCACATCTTCCAGATCTTGTTATGATTGATGGAGGGAAGGGACATCTTTCATCGGTTTTGAAAGTTTTTTCTGAGCTTGGAATCGATATTCCAACTTGTGCCCTAGCAAAAAGACA
>CAYFWR010000087.1:0-1920 GCA_964346865.1 uncultured Candidatus Saccharibacteria bacterium | reverse complement strand
ATTGAAAGTGATAAAAAAAGGTTATATGAAGCAAAAAAACCTCATTTTGAAACTCATGAACATAGAGAAGTAGCCAAAAAACCAGAAGTTTCCAGGCCTCAAGTTGACAAAGAAGAATTAAAAAATGTAATAAAAGAAGTAACTCAAAAAGTGAAAACTGAAAAGGTTGAGGAAGTTGAGGAAAAGGAAGAGGAAGGGAAAAAGAAAGAGACTAAGCCTGTTTCGAGCGAAATCGAGAAGTCGGTTCCTTCTGGATACCACCATCGTCCTGAAAAAAGCGTTAAAAAAGTTACTCCGGAAGAATTTAAAGTAATAAAAGAAATTCATCCTCATGAAAAAGTAGAAATTGTTGAAAAAAAACCAAATCCGTCCGACTCAAAAGAAATAAAACCCGGAGAAACTGTTATATTTAAAAAATCTGACGACGAAAAAACTAAAAAATAATTTAAAAAGTAATCAAAAATCTTGATTAAGCTTAGTCGGGATTTTTTATTTATTAAATATTAAAAAATTATCAGACAGACTGACTCAGAGAATAAATTTTTATTAAATAAATTATTTTATAAAAATCGATAATCAAAAAAATAAAGAGAGAAAATTATAAAAGTGTAGGGAAGGGCTTAAATAATATAATAATTAAAAAAATAGATATCTTAAGAGAAAGAGGATGGTTTTATATATCAAAAATAGAATTTAAGATTACGTCGCACAATGTATGTTTTAAGACATACATCATACGTCGTAAAACAAATAAAAAACATCAATAACTAGTAACTGATGACTTGTAACTTATAAAATTTAATTAAAAATTAATTATCCCCCTATTCTCCGCTAGCCAACTCCCTATATTTATTAATTTTTATTAAAACAGCAGGGGAGTCGGGTCTCTCCTACCGCCAATTTTTATTTTTTAATTATTTTTTAAAAAATACAGCCAATTTTTAGTCTGTTAAAAACAATGAGTCCAAAAACCCACCGCATATTCCCCTTACCTATTTATAAAACAAACCCCTCGCCAATAAATTCGGTAGAAAATCCAAGTTTGTTAAAATATTTTTCATTGTAGCTTCCCTGCTCGGTCTGTAAGAAAACTATATTTGTCTTATTTTTTATTGAGTCAACAACTGCATTTAAAACTAAAGTTGAACTAATTCCCTTTCTTCTATAATTTGGGGCTACTCCAAGATTATAAATACAGCCAAAATTACCAGAATAAATCAAGGTAACAATACCAACTGGTTTCTTGTTTAAAAAACCTAAATAATGAATGGTTTTTTTATCCTTTTGTTTTGTAAATGAATCAAAAAGACATTCTCCATATTCTTTTGGTAGCTCTCCATAAGGTTCTTCGGGAGTCGCCCCACTATACGCTTGATTAAAAACGTCAACAAATACCCTCATTCCCTCCTTATTTCTAACTTGCTTTATAACAAAATTCCGAGGCATTACAACCTCTTTTGGTCTAGTCTTCTCATAAAACATCCAAGCGTCCCGGAATTCAGATTTAAAACCAAACTTTTTAATGAGGTTTGGTAGATTTTTTGGTCTTGTAAATGGTGTAAAGTAAATTACTGGTTGACGATTTCTTGTTTTATAGAAAGAAATGACTTTCTTCACCAATTCTCGGAGAGACTTCTTAACAACAATAATCTTTGTCGCAAAATTCCAGTAAGAATCCTCAATTTTTTCGTTCCATAAAAGAAGTGCACCTCGGATTTTTTTTGAGTTCGAAAAATAACATCCAATTTGAAATTTATAATGCTGATTTTCTACTTCTTCTAAAATTTTATCTGCGAATTCAGGCATGTGAAGATCTTTACTTATAATAAATCTTATTTGGTATCGTAAGGTTAATATATTCCTTTATCTCCTCCCCTTTCTCCTCTGTTTGGTTAAGGGTAATAATTAATCTTTGAATTT
>CAYFWR010000086.1:0-1920 GCA_964346865.1 uncultured Candidatus Saccharibacteria bacterium | reverse complement strand
TTATCAGAGAGATTTTAGCTGGTAAAAAAGTAGCTTTGGTTACCGATAGTGGTACGCCCGGGATTTCGGATCCCGGACAAAAATTGATTTCTGAAGCGGTTGTCCGTAAAATAAAAGTAGTGCCAATTCCCGGCCCATCGGCCGTTACTGCCGCTTTGTCGATCTCTAGCTTTCGGTCGGACGAATTTTTATTTTTGGGCTTTTTACCAAAAAAGAAAGGTCGTCAATCAAAGCTCAAAGCTCTAAGCTCAGAGCCCAGAGCTATGGTTATTTATGAATCGCCAGAAAGAATAATTAAAACTCTAGGCGATCTTAAAGAATTTTTAGGTAATAAAGAAGTTGTTGTCTGTCGGGAACTAACAAAGAAATTTGAAGAAGTTTATCGAGGGAAAATATCAGAAATTTTACCTAAAATAAAGGGGAAGGGAGAATTTGTTATAGTAATTAGAGGTTTAAAATGAGTAAGTTTTATGTAACAACACCTATTTACTACGTCAATGACAAGCCGCATATTGGACATTCTTATACCACCATTGCGGCGGATGTTTTGGCTCGCTATCATCGTTTAATTGGCGATGATACTTTTTTCTTAACTGGCACTGATGAACACGGAATCAAGATTCAAAAAACCGCCGAGAGATTTAGTAAAAATCCAAAAGAGTTTTGTGATGAGATTGTAAAACATTTTAAAGAAGCTTGGAAGACTCTAAATATTTCAAATGATAATTTTATTAGAACAACCGATAAGCCCCATGAGGAAGCAGTAAAAAAAGTATTAAAAGAGCTTTTCGAAAAAGGTTATATATATAAAGGAAGATACGAGGCTCTTTATTGTGAAGGATGTGAGCAGTACAAGTCTAAAAGTGATTTAGTGGATGGTAAATGTCCAGATCACAATATTGCTCCTAAATTGCAAGTCGAAGACAGTTATATGTTTAGACTATCTAAATTTCAAGATGAACTTTTATCTCTTATCAAAAATGACAAATATAAAATTTTGCCTAAAGAAAGAAAGAATGAAGTTGTTTCTTTTATTGAAAAAGAAGGACTACAAGACATTTCTATTTCTAGAAGAAAGGAACAAGTTTCGTGGGGAATAGAATTACCTTTTGATAAAGATCACACCACCTATGTTTGGATAGATGCTTTCTTAAATTATTTAACTGGTCTTGGTTGGCCTAAAAACAAAGATAAGGTTAAAAAGTTTTGGCCGGCCGAAGTACAGTTGATGTCAAAAGACATTCTTAGGGTTCATGCCACAATTTGGCCGGCAATACTCTTAGCCTTAGATATAAAACTGCCAAAACAGCTTTTTATTCACGGGTTTTTTACTGTTAATAGTCAAAAGATGAGTAAGTCTTTGGGTAATGTGATCGATCCTATTTCTTTAAGTAAAGAGTATGGCGCCGACACTATTCGCTATTTTATCTTGCGAGAAATTCCTTTTGGAATTGATGGCGATTTTTCAGTCAGGCGACTTGAAGAACGCTATAATTCTGATCTTGCTAATGATCTTGGAAATTTGGTTCAGCGGACTGGGGTGATGATTGAAAAATATCTTTCCGACAGGATTCCTAACCCAGTTTTAGAAGAAGTCACCAGAAAAAAAGCAAAAAAAGAGTTTAAGTCGATCAGAGCTGAGGTTAAAAATATCGACAAACTAATGTCTGAATTTAAATTTGATCAGGTTTTAGAAATTATTTGGAGTTGGATAAAAAGTGCTAATCAATATATCGACAAAGAAGAACCTTGGGTTTTAGCAAAAAAAGATAAGGAAAAACTAGAAAAAGTTCTTTATAATTTAGTTTCTTCTATTTTAGATATTGCCTGGTATTTGGGTCCCTTTATGCCTGAGACAAGTGAAAAAATTACCAATATTTTCAAAGGACCAAAAATAAAACTAGAAAAACCGTTGTTCCC
>CAYFWR010000085.1:0-1986 GCA_964346865.1 uncultured Candidatus Saccharibacteria bacterium | reverse complement strand
TTTTCTGTTAAAATTTTCTTGTGAGAAAATTTTTTTATTTTATCTCTAAAGAAAAATTAACTGCAAAATCCGCCGCTTTAATCCTAGGAGTTACTTATTTTTTAAATAATCTTTTAGGTGGCCTTAGGGATATTATTATCGGTATTAAATTTGGCGCTTCTCGGCTCCCTGATATCTATTTCGCCAGCTTTTCTTTGCCGGATTTAATTTTTAATTTAATAATTTTAGGAGCCATTGGAGCCGCTTTTATCCCAGTTTTTATTGAATACACTTCAAAAAATAAAGAAAAAGAGGCTTTTTATATTACCAACTCAGTTTTGAATTTTTTTCTACTTTCGACGGTAATTTTTTCGGCAATTATTTTTATTCTGGCCCCAAAATTGATCCCTATACTCGTCCCTGGGTTCTTCAAAACCAAAGCAGAGATAGATTTTAACATCCTTCAGATTACAGTCAATACTACTCGCCTAATGCTTCTTTCTCCGATATTTTTTTGTATTAGTAGTATTTTTGGGGGAATTCTAAATTCCTATAAAAAATTTATTGCCTACTCTTTGGCTCCTGTTTTTTACAACCTTTCAATTATCTTTGCAGCTTTATTTTTAACCCAAAGATTTGAAATTCCGGTCTACGGCCTAGCAATTGGAGTAGTTGCCGGAGCCTTCTTACATATGTTTATCCAACTTCCCTCAGTCCTTTCTACTGGTTTTTACTATCAATTGATAATGGATTTCAAAAAAGGAGCTATTGCTCGAATTATCAAACTTATGGCTCCCCGATCAGTAACTATTGGAATTACTCAGATTAATCTCTTTGTGGCTACTTTTGTCGCTTCTTATTTTATCGGCGGAAAAAGTGTTTTAAACTATGCTAATAATATCCAAACTGTTCCTTCAGTGGTTTTTGGAATTGCTATTGCCACGGCTATCTTTCCTTATCTTTCTGAAAGTTTCTCTCAAAAAAATATGAAAGAGTTTACCAAATCTTTTTCTTGGAGTTTTCGCCGAATTATCTTCTTTTTAATACCAGCAACAGTTGGCTTAATTGTTCTTAGAGCTCAGATTATCCGCCTTCTTTTTGGCTATGGAAATTTTGATTGGTATGCTACCTACTGGACCACCAGAGCCTTAGGATTTTTTGCGATAAGTCTGGTAGCCCAAGGACTACTTCCCCTAGCAGTCCGGGCTTTTTATGCCATTCAAGATACTAAAACTCCTTTATATATTGCCATTGTAGAAATGATTGTCTTTACGATTTTAGCCTTTGTATTGCCTTTCAAATTAGGGATGGATGTGGCAGGAATAGCTTTAGCTTTCTCGATTGCCAGCTTTGTGAACATTATTTTACTTCTGTGGTTTTTGAACGAAAAAATTGGTGCTTTTGATCCTGACCATAAAATCTTTGAGTCAGCTTCTCGGCTAATTTTCGCTTCAGTCCTGATGGGAATTTTGGTTTATTACTCTTTGTACTTTTTTGACCGATTTGTCGATACTCACCGAGTTGTAGGTCTTTTTACTCAAACTATGGGAGCAATTGGAGTCGGAGCTTTAACCTATTTTATTTCAACTTATCTTTTCGGCTGTGAAGAAACCAAGTTTGTCTTAAAAAAGTTTAAGTTTAGATTTCTAAAAAAATTGGTGGAGAAATAAATGGAACTTGGTATCTATGGAGCTTTATTGATTCTAATTGCTTTTATTATTAGAGATAAACACATAAACTTTCGTCTCTGGCCTTTTTCTTTTCGAATCGAAAATCCAGATTATTTTACGCTTAACATTATAGGTTCCTTCTGTCTTGTTATTTACGGTATAAGAAGTGGCGTCTGGCCATTTGTGTTTTTAAATGGGATTTGGTTGGGTCACTCTATAATAGAAGAGGTGAAAAAAATAAAAGGCTTCTCATTTAAGGAAAAAGTTATTCTTACAACCAGTTTTTTACTGGTTGCTTGGATCGTGATTCGTTTTTATTAAGGTCTCTGGCACCAAA
>CAYFWR010000084.1:0-2077 GCA_964346865.1 uncultured Candidatus Saccharibacteria bacterium | reverse complement strand
CTTATAGCTTATCGCATATAGTTAATTTTAGTGAGGAAAGGAGTGATGAGATTATGGCTTTTCGTTTTGAAAGTTTGGAGATTTGGGAATTGGCTATCGAATATGGTAATAAAATTTATGATATTGCAGACTCTTTACCTAATAAAGAATTATTTGGATTAGGATATCAGTTTAGAAGATCGGCAGTTTCTATATCAAATAATATTGCGGAAGGTTCGGGGAGTTCAACTGTAAAAGATTTTAAAAATTATTTAGATATCTCAATAAAATCTGTCTTAGAAATAGTTTCTATGTTATTCTTTGCAAAAGAAAGACGCTACATTAACGAGAGTCTAAAACAAGAACTATACAATGATGCCGAGATACTGATAAGAAAAATTCGGGCCTTTAAGATATCATTAAACGATAAGCAATTAGCGATAAGCAATAAGCAAAAATGAATAGTTTTTTTAGGGTTTTAAAATCAGCATTTTTGGGATTTTACCGCAATGGCTGGCTTTCAGTTGCCGGAATTTTGGTGATGGTCTTGACATTATTTACTATCTCTACCTTTGTTATTTTAAATTTGGTTTTAACAACTGGGATTGAAGTAATCAGAGAAAAGATTGATATCAGTGTCTATTTTAAAGATAATATCAATCCAGAAGAGGTTATTGGGCTTCAGAATCATTTAGCCAGTATGCCAGAGGTAAAAAGTGTCAAGTATGTTTCTAAAGAAGAAGCCATGGAAACCTACAAAGAAACCTACAAAGAAAATAAACAGATCTTAGAAGAAGTTTTTGGAGAGGAAAATCCCTTACCAGCAAGCTTAGGTATTAAAATAGCTGATCCTGATAAAATGGACAAGATAGCTGGGACCCTTGAAGAAAAAAAGTACGAACCGATTGTCCACAATATAAGTTATAAGAAAAATAAAGATGTAGTTCAAAAACTTCTTCGAGCGACTATTTTTATTGAAAAAATTGGTTGGGGGATAGCCGCGGTTTTTATTGTCATTTCTTTAATTATTATTTTTAATACAGTTCGAATTACTATTTTTTCTCGGAAAGATGAAATTCAAATTATGAAATTGGTTGGGGCTACAACCTGGTATATTAGAGGACCTTTTATTGTCGAAGGAATTTTACATGGTATAATTGCAACCTTTATTTCAATGGTTGCTTTGTATGTAATCTTATATTTTTCGGCTCCGGCAGTGAACCGTTTTTTTGGTGATGATATTGGTAATGTCTTTACATTTTTAAATCAAAATTTGGGGATAATAATTTCTATTCAAATCGCTTTTGGAGTTACTATCGGAGTAATAAGCAGTCTTTTTGCTATTAGAAAACACCTAAGACTAGCATAAACTTATCACTAATAGCACATGGCATATATTTATAGCTTGTAATTGATAACGATAAGCGATATGCTATAAGCGATAGGCTAATAATTGGGGGCTTGATTTTGGATAATTCTTGTGGTATAATAGATAATACTCTAAAACAGAGAAGGGGAAGATGAGGGATTTTATAAAAAAAACAAAAAGAAAAATTAGCGAGGGTTTATTTAATTGTAATATTTTAGGGGCTTTTCGAGATCTAAATCTAAAAAAGATTGGCTTGATATTTTTCTTGCTAATCTTCTTTTTTACTCAAATCCCAACTTTTGCTGGAGAGATCGAAGACAAACAAAAAGAACTTTCGGATATCCAAAGGCAAATCCAAGAAATTTCTAATAGTTTAAATGCTAAAAGGTTAGAAGAAAAGACTTTGGCAAATGAAATTGCCATAATGGATGGCCAGATTCAAGAGATTGAACTTCAAATTCAGGCTACTCAATATCAAATTGATCAAACTCAAGCCGAAATTGATGATTTAAACCAAAAGATTGCCGATCTTGAGATAGAAATTGCCAAAGAAAAAGAGGTCTTAGCCGAACACATTAGAGTTTTATATGAAGAAAGCCAGACTAGCACTTTGGAAATTATTGCCTCATCTAATAGTTTTTCTGATTTTGTTGATCGGAATGAGTATCTTGAGACAATGCAGCGAAAAATTAAAGAGTCGATTGATAAGATTAAAACCCTAAAAGCCGA
>CAYFWR010000083.1:0-2104 GCA_964346865.1 uncultured Candidatus Saccharibacteria bacterium | reverse complement strand
TATTTTGGATCTCGATAATTTAGAAGAAATAAAAAAGATCGATCAAGGTAATTTTATCTCTCTTTTGGCTAATTTTCCTAATCAGCTTGAAGAAGCTTTAGGTAACTCTCAAGAAAAAATTGCCAAACTAAATCTTCAAGGCGAATTTAAAAACATTGTCTGTTGTGGAATGGGTGGCTCAGCTTTGTTTGGAGATTTTTTAAAAAGTTGTCTTCGGGACGAAATTTCGTTACCGATAGAAGTTTGTCGTGGTTATCATTTACCTAAATTTATTGATAAAGATTCTTTAGTTTTGGTAGATAGTTATTCTGGGGATACTGCAGAGTCTTTAAGTGCTTTTGGCGAAGCTAAAGAACGAGGTTGTCAAATTGTCTGCTTTACTTCTAATGGCAAGCTAAAAGAGATGGCTGAGACTTCCGGAACAAATTTAGTTTTACTTCCAACCGGACTAACACCTCGTCAAAGTTTTCATTACTCGGTAATTTATTCTCTTGCTTTACTTAACAAATTGGGGCTGATTTCTGATAAGTCCGGAGAAATTATGGAAGCAATAAATATTACCAAGAAACAGGTAATAAAATATAGTTCTGATGTAAAAATAGCTGAAAATTCCGCCAAAACCTTAGCTCAAAAGATCTTTGGGAAGATCTCAATAATCTATACTGCTTCTGATTATAAAATTGCGGCGCTAAAGTGGAAAATTGACTTTAATGAAACCGCAAAAACCATTGCTTTTTATAATGTTTTTTCGGAGTTAAATCATAATGAGATAAATGGTTGGGAGCACCCAAAAGAATTGACTAAAAACTTTATTGTTATTTATCTAAGAAATGACGACGACCCCGAGCGAATTAAAAAACGATTCGATATTACTAAAAAAATAATTAATCCTTACGTGGCTGAAATCATAGAGATCTATTCCGGAGGTGAAGGAAAATTAACTAGACTTTTTTCCTCAATTCTTTTAGGAAGTTTTATTAGTTTTTATTTGGCGATCTTAAATAAAACTGATCCGACCCCGGCTTTAAAGGTTGAGTTTCTCAAAAGAGAATTAGGAAATAACTACTAAAGTAAAATATATGAGAAAAAAGAAAGTTAAAACTTTTGGCGTGGTTTTGGCCGGTGGTTATGGGGCCCGACTTTGGCCTGTTTCAAGAAACAAAAGACCAAAACATCTTTTAAATCTTACTAGTCAAAAATCTTTAGTTCAAGAAACAGTTGATCGTTTGAGCGAAGTAGTTGATGAAGTTTTTATTATTTCCGAGGCCTCTCATGCTAATGAACTCAAAAGACAACTATCCAACTTGCCGGAAGAAAATATTATTTTTGAGCCAGGACGGCGAGGTACTGCTTCTTGTATTGGTTTAGCCGCAGTTTATTTAAAAAAAATGAGAGAAGAAGGAGTCGCAATCTCTGTGCCGGCTGACCACTTTATTCCTGAAAAAGAAAGTTTTATTTCTGTTTTAAAATCAGCCTTAAAAGCGGCCGAAGATTCGGGGAAATTGGTGACAATTGGGATTAAGCCTACCTATCCCTCAACTGGGTTTGGTTACATAAAGTGCGCTCGGGTTCAAAAAGAATCTCAAACCAAACTTTATTGCGTTGAGCAGTTTGTTGAAAAGCCAGACAAAAAAACGGCTCAAAAATATCTCGACTCAGGAAAATTTCTTTGGAATGCCGGGATTTTTGTCTGGAGAGTTTCTGTTATCTTGTCTGAAATTGAAAAGCATATGCCGGAATTATTCACTAACCTTAGAGAAATCGAGAAATATTTAAATACTAGTGACTTTGATTCTTTAAATGAAAAATATTTAAGCCTTAAATCCGAGACAATTGACTACGGCATTGCCGAAAAGTCAGATAATCTAGCAGTTGTTCCTGGTGATTTTTCTTGGAATGATATTGGGAGTTGGGCTGATTTACATGATGTCTTAAAGCAAGATAAAGATGGTAATATTTTCCGAGGACACTATATTGACATTGACTCTCATAATTGCTTTATTTATAGTACGCCAGAAAAACTAATAGCGACAATTGGACTGGATAATATGATTATTATTGAGACAGGGGATACTATTTTGATTTGCCCCAAAGATCGAACTCA
>CAYFWR010000082.1:0-2119 GCA_964346865.1 uncultured Candidatus Saccharibacteria bacterium | reverse complement strand
GTTAAAACTAAAATTAAATTACAAGTTCCGGCGGGACAAGCTAATCCAGCTCCTCCGGTTGGTCCGGCTTTAGGCCAACACGGACTTAATATTATGGAATTTTGTAATGCTTTTAATGAAAAAACTAAGGATTTAGGAGAAACGATTATTCCAGTTGTAATTACGGTTTACGAAGATCGAACTTTTAATTTTATTACCAAAACTCCACCAGTCCCGGTCCTGATTAAAAAGGCTTTAGGGTTAGAAAAAGGTTCTGGGGTTCCTAATAAAGAAAAAGTTGGGAAATTAACCAAAGATCAAGTTCGTCAGATTGCCGAAACTAAAATGCCGGATTTAAATACTAAAACAGTAGAACAGGCCGAAAAGATTGTTGCTGGTACAGCTAGAAGTATGGGGGTGGAGGTAGAGAAGTAGCTTATGGCTAATGGCCGATAG
Source organism: uncultured Candidatus Saccharibacteria bacterium (assembly GCA_964346865.1). Lineage (GTDB taxonomy): Bacteria > Patescibacteriota > CPR2 > CAYFWR01 > CAYFWR01 > CAYFWR01. The sequence goes on along the minus strand of CAYFWR010000082.1, from coordinate 1,684 downwards.
CTTATAGTAATAATTGGGTGGGAGATCATTTTTTGATCGTTTGGACCACAAACCCTTCGATAAACTCAGGGTAAAGGAGAAAAATGGCAAAAAAAGAGAAAAAAGCAACAAAAGTGATAAAGAAAGAAAAAGTAACAAAAGTGTCAAAGGTAACAGAGGTGGCAAAGGAGAAAAATAAGGAAACTCAAGCTAAGAAAGTTAAAGCTGGCCCAAAGCCAAAAGCCCAAAGCCAAAAGCCCAAAATAAAGCTAAAAAAATCCGAAAAGCAAGGTCGTTCTAAAGCATACAGCAAGACAACCGGGCTTATCGAAAAAGGCAAGGGATATCAGCTTTCCGAAGCTTTCGATTTGGTTAAAAAAACCTCGACTACAAAGTTTGATGCTGCTGTTGAAACTCATATTCGTTTAGGAGTTGATCTTTCTAAATCCGAACAGCAGGTTAGAGGCTTAGTAGTTTTGCCTCACGGAACCGGGAAGTCATACAAAGTAATAGTTGTTTGTTCAGCTAATAAAGAAAAAGAAGCCAAATCGGCCGGAGCCGAAGAGGTTGGCGGTGAAGATTTAGTTAAAAAAATCAAAACTGGCAAAATTAATTTTGATATTTTAGTAGCGACTCCTGACATGATGGGGGCTTTGGGAAAGGTAGCTAAAGTTTTAGGACCAAAGGGTCTAATGCCTAATCCTAAATCCGGAACGGTTACAATGGACATCGAAAAAATTGTCAAGGATATAAAATCAGGGAAAATAGAATTTAGAACTGATCCTACAGGAATTATTCATCAAACAATTGGTAGAATTTCTTTTGATACATCTAAATTGGAAGAAAATTTTAATACTCTTCTAGAAGCGGTTCGAAAAGCCAGACCTTCTGGAATTAAAGGGCACTATATTTTAAGTATCTTTCTTTGTTCGACAATGGGACCAAGTGTGAAATTGGATTTGTCGAAAGTTAAATAGTCTCTTTTTCCACTTTTGTCTGGTCAAAAGTGGAGCAAAACCCACCGACAAGAACGGACTCGCAAAGTGTCGTTTTTGTTTTTGTCTCAGGTTTGAAAAGCCGAACTCCCTTTGGTCGGTCTCGCTAACGCTCGACTAAGCGGCATTTTCAAAATCCTCGTCAAAAACAACACTCGCTTTACTCGCCGATTGTCGGAATTAATTTTCAGTTTCTTGGAGTTCACCTTCTTGGCGGAAACCGATTGTCGGAATTTCCCCGGCATAAAGTCAGGATTCTGACCAAAGCGTCGGGATATTTTTTTATTTTTATTTTTTAAATGTTATGCTATTTTAAAGATAGTACTTTTTAATTTGGGGGAGGGATAGGCGAAAGTCTATCTTTTTTATACCTGAACTTTGACATAATGAAGGAGGTAGTAGTTGTGGCTGATACTCTTGTTTGTCGAACACTTGGCGAAGAAAGAATTAATGAGATCTGTGATAAATGGGGATTAAATTCCGAAAGCAAAGAATTTGTTAAAGAAATGTTAGTCTTTTGGGAAGAAGGGCAAAACTATAAAAATATGGTGATTGTAGTAGAAAAAATTGGCAGTAGTCCTCAAAGTAATTTGATCTTAGAAGCTATTTCTGAAATCAACAATGAATTTGCTATAAAGAGAGGTGGGGTTAGTGAGTAACTATCCTGGGTATTTCATTACCTTTGAAGGCGGCGAAGGATGTGGTAAATC
>CAYFWR010000081.1:0-2161 GCA_964346865.1 uncultured Candidatus Saccharibacteria bacterium | reverse complement strand
CTTCTGCCTTTTCACTTTGATTTAAAAAAATAATTCTTACAATTAAAGATTGTGTTTTACCTTGCTCTACTCAGAAGATTTGTGTATATTAATTTAGTATGAAAGAAATTACCGAAAGACTAAAAGGTCTTTTAAATAAAATTGAAGAAGCAGTTAAAATTGTCAAATTAGACGAGGGTAAAAAAGAGCTGGCTAAATTGGAAACCGAAGCCAGTCAGTCTTCATTTTGGCAGAGAAAAGATGCTAAAGAAGTGATGCAAAAAATTGCTGATTTTAAAAAGCAGATTTCTGAATGGGGAGATCTAAAAAAAGAAACAGCGGAACTTTTAGACTTAGCGAAGGTTACTTCTGAATCTGATCACGAGGTGAAAAAAGAAATTACTCAAAAATTAGAAGATTTAGAAAAGAGTTACGAAAAAAAAGAATTCCAACTACTTTTTTCTGGCAAGCATGATAAAAATAAGGCTATTCTTTCGATTTATGCTGGTGCTGGAGGAATTGAAGCGGCTGATTGGGCCGAGATGCTTCTTCGAATGTATTTAAGATTTGCCGAGCGTCAAATATTTTTGACTAAAATAATCCACATTACATCTGGCGAAGAAGCTGGGATAAAAAGTGTTACTGTTGGAATTTCCGGACCTTACAGTTATGGTTATCTTAAAAGTGAAGCTGGAGTCCATCGATTAGTTCGACTTTCGCCTTTTGATGCCGACAAAGCCCGACACACTTCTTTTGCCTTAGTTGATGTTATCCCTGAAATCGAGGAAGAAGAAGTGAAAATAGCCGAGGAAGATTTAAGGATCGAAACTTTTCGGGCCCGGGGACACGGCGGTCAAAGTGTTAACACTACCGATTCAGCCGTTCGAATTACCCATCTTCCTACTAAAATTCAAGCTAGCTGTCAAAATGAGCGCTCTCAACTTCAGAATAAAGAAGTGGCCCTTAGAATCTTAAGATCCAAACTTCATCTTTATGAAGAAGAAAAAAAGAAAGAGACTTTAAATAGATTGCGAGGGGAGACGATTTCTGCGGAATGGGGAAATCAAATTCGGTCTTATGTTTTACATCCTTATAGTTTGGTAAAAGATCATCGAACTGGATACGAGTCTAAGGAACCGCAAGAAATCTTAGACGGAAAGATTGATGGCCTTATTGAATCATATTTAAGAAAAGAAGCAAAAGGAACTTAACAACTTGTTAACATAACAACTAAATGACAAAAAATAAAAAATCTAAACTTTGAATGTTGTTTTGTATTATGTTATTTGGTTACTTTGTTGTTCTGTTTATTATTCTTGTTTTATGATTACGCTTAAGTTAAAATGATTAGGCAAATACTTAATACGAATGGCCACAAATGTTTATACAAATAAATTACAAATATTCGTAGCAAATTCGTTTTAAGATATTCGTAGCCAATTTGTATAAAGATTTGGAGTAATTTATAACCAATGATTTATTTTGATCACATAACAAAAGAATTTCCACGAGGGGTAGTGGCCCTAAAAGATGTTACCTTTCATGTAAAGCCAAAAGAATTTGTGAGTATTGTTGGGGCATCGGGAGCAGGAAAGTCTACTATTGTTAATTTAATTATTCGAGATGAAATTCCCACTAGCGGCCGAATTTATGTTGGGGGAATTGACCTATCTCAACTTAAAAAAGCTGATATTCCTCACTTCCGGCGCCACGTAGGAGTAGTTTTTCAAGATTATAAACTTCTGCCTAAAAAAACTGTCTATGAAAATGTCGCCTTTCCCTTGGAGGTTAGCGGAACAAAAGCTAAAGAAATTAAAAAGATTGTCTCCAAAATTATTCAAATGGTCGGGCTTCTACCCGAAGCTAAAAAATTCCCCAAAGAGCTTTCTGGTGGAGAGGAACAGCGAGCGGCAATTGCTCGGGCCTTGGTTACTCAGCCCAAGGTTTTAATTGCTGACGAGCCAACTGGGAACTTAGATCCCAGAAATTCTTGGGGGATTGTTGAGCTTTTACTTAAAATCAATCGGTTTGGGACAACGGTTCTTTTAACCACTCATAACCGAGAAGTTATTAATGCCTTAAAAAAAAGAGTTATTAGTTTAAGTCGAGGGAAAATTATTAGAGATATTGAAGGAGGAAGATACGCAATATAGCTTATGGCATATCGCCTATGGCTTATAGC
>CAYFWR010000080.1:0-2215 GCA_964346865.1 uncultured Candidatus Saccharibacteria bacterium | reverse complement strand
AAAAAACTAAAAGACAAAAAAGTCCAGTGTGAGCTTTGTAATCATAATTGTTTGATTTTATCAGAGAACCGAGGAATTTGTGGTGTTCGAGAAAATCAAAATGGGAAATTGGTAAGTTTGGTTTATGGTAAAGCAATAGCGGTTCATGTTGATCCGATCGAGAAAAAGCCTTTATTTCACTTTTTACCTGGAAGTTTTAGTTATTCCATTGCCACGGTTGGTTGTAATCTCCGTTGTAGTTTCTGTCAAAACTGGGAAATTTCTCAGCTTCCCAAAGAACATCCAGATAAAATAACAGGTGAAGACTTTCCGCCAGAAAGAGTGATTTACGAAGCCATTGCTACTCACTGCGAAAGTATTGCTTATACTTATACTGAACCAACGATCTTTACTGAATATGCTTTAGATACTATGAAATTAGCTAAAAAGAAAGGACTTAAAAATATTTGGGTTACCAATGGCTATATGAGCAAAAAATGTCTTAAGTTAATTGCCCCTTATCTTGATGCTGCCAATGTTGATCTTAAAACTTTTAACCCTGGATATTATCAAAAAATTTGTGGTATAAAGATGCAGCCAGTTCTTGATAATTTGGCTGAAATAAAAAAACTGGGAATTTTTTTAGAAGTAACTACCCTTATTATCCCAACTTTAAACGATTCTCCTGACGAACTTAAAGCAACCGCCGAATTTATCGCTCAAAAACTTGGTAAAGAGACTCCTTGGCATATCTCCCGCTTTTTCCCCGCTTACAAAATAAGAGATATTATCCCTACTCCAATTGAAACTCTAAAAAAAGCTTATGATATTGGTAAAGAAGCTGGCATAAATTTTGTCTATGTCGGCAATGTCCCCGGAACTGACTTAGAAAATACCCATTGTCCAAAATGTGGAAAAGTTGCTATTGAACGCCGGGGATATTCAACTAAATTGGGTGAGGTCTCGCCTAAAGGTCGATGTAAGAAATGTGGTCAAGATTTAAATCTAATCTTAAAACCCTAAATAAAAATGATTTTTTTAAGAAATATCAGGTCAAAGTGGATTACCAACTTAGTTTCTGATTTTATAAAAGATACTAAAAAGGTAATTGATATTGGTGCTGGCGACTGCATCTTAACTAAATCATTAATGAAGACAAAAAATGTTGATGTTGTTGCTGTTGATAGAGGCAATTTTAGCAAAACTGATATTGCTCCAATAATTCTTGATGGAGTCGAGCTTCCTTTCCCTGACAATCACTTTGATGCTGCGCTTCTTATTTTTGTCCTTCATTATGTAAGAGATCGAGATCGTCTTTTAGCTGAAGCCAAAAGAGTAGCTAAAAACCGAATTATTATTATTTCTGATTTCTGTACTAATTCCTTTGAAAAATTTTTAACTTCTATCTGGGGATATTTTGCAAACCTCGGTCGAGCTTCCGATCGAAAAATCCCTTTTTGTATCTACGAAAGTGATTTAAAAAATATTGCCGAAAAATTTGGCCTAAAAATTATTGCCGAAAAAAACTTCCGAAGTCTTTTAAGTTTATATTTAATCAAACATAAACTTTTGGTGCTCGAGAAAAAATAAATAAGGTAAAAATGTTAACTTATGGTGTAATTAGTCCCCATCCTCCAATAATCCTTCCGGAAATTGGAAAGGACCAACTTAAATTTGTCCGAAAAACAATCGAGTCTTTAGAGAAGGCGGCTAAAAATTTAACAAAAGCAAAGCCTGATGAACTAATAATTATTTCTCCCCATACCGAGCACGGTTTTTATGTTCCACTTTATTATTTGGGAAAACATTTGCCGCGCGATATAAAAATAACTCAAATTTTGGTCACTAATCCTTCTTATAAATTTTATTACGAAGAGGGTAAAAAAGTAGGAAAAGATACAAAGAATTCACAAGCTCGACTAGCAATTATTGCTTCCGGCGATCTTTCCCACTGCCTAAAAGAAGATGGCCCTTATGGTTTTAACCCTGCTGGCCCAAAGCTTGATAAAATTATTGTCGAAGCAGTTAAAAAAAACGACCCTAAAAGACTTTTAAATATTGATTCGGTAACCTTAAATCAAGGCGCCGAGTGCGGCCTCCGTTCAATTTTATTCCTTATGGGCGCCTTTTCTGCGGTCCCCCTCGACTCCTCTCGGGGCAGGCGAATTCTGAAATCTCGTGTCCTTTCCTATGAATGTCCTTTTGGTGTCGGGTATCTGGTGGCTGAATTTACTCC
>CAYFWR010000079.1:0-2246 GCA_964346865.1 uncultured Candidatus Saccharibacteria bacterium | reverse complement strand
AGAATTTCTCCTCAGATGAAATTTAGGATAGTAGAGACATTACAAGACAAAGGTTGGATAGTTGGGGTTACTGGCGATGGGGTAAACGACGCTCCAGCCCTAAAGAAAGCTGATATTGGAATCGCCATGGGGACTTCTGGGACCGATGTTTCCAGAGAAGCCGCTGATTTAGTTCTGGCGGATGATAATTTTGCTACTATTGTAGCGGCAATTGAAGAAGGGAGAACAATCTTTAATAATATTCGTCGGGTTGTTTTTTACCTTATTTCAACTGGGATTGGCGAAGTTCTTACTATTTTTGTTGCGATATCTTTAGGGATGCCACTTCCCCTGATCCCAGTACAAATCCTTTGGATCAACTTACTTACTGATGGAACTGCCGATGTCGCTTTGGCATTGGAACCTAAACACGAAGGAATTATGAGTTATCCTCCTCGTCCTCCTAAAGAACACATTTTAAATAGAGTTGCTTTAGGGAGAGCCTTTTTAATTGGAACCTTAATGACGGTTTTTTCAGTTGGTTTATATTATTTAGAACTAGAGGGTGGTTCTAGTATTGAAAGAGCCCGGACAGTTGCTTTTATTACTTTAGTGATGTTTCAGATTTTTAATGTTTTGAATAGTCGCTCTATGTCTAAGTCAATTTTTAAAATGAATTTTTGGTCAAACCCCTATACCTTACTTTCAATGAGCAGTTCGTTTTTATTAGTCCTTTTCTCCTTATACCTTCCGGCTGTAAGAAATCTTTTCCATACTACGCCATTAGGAATTGTTGATTGGACAAAAATTACTTTGGTCAGCCTTACTATTATAGTTGTAGTTGAGGTTGATAAGATGATTAGAAGCAGGTATACAAAGAGAGTTTAAGGAATTTATGAAAGAAATGATTTTTAAAAAAAGATTATTGCAAGATATAAAGAGATTAAAAGCTCCTGAAGGGTATCTTTGGGCTGGGATACCTAAATTTATGGGCCTTTTTGGAAGAGATTCTTTGATTGTTTCTTGGCAACTTTTAGAAGTCTTTCCAGAAATTACCAGGGACACCCTTCAAATCTTAGCTAAGTTTCAAGGAAAGAAAGTTAACCATCGTCAAGAGGAAGAGCCAGGGAGAATTCTCCACGAGTACTATCCCAAATATTCCAAAGGATGGTTTGTAAAAGAGGGTCTTCGAAAAGACTTGGGAGAATTTCCTCATTATGGGAGTGTTGATAGCACTCTTTGGTTTTTAATAGTAAGTAATTTTTATTATCAAAAAACCAAAGACGCTGTTTTTATAAAAAAGATATGGCCTAATCTTATTCAAGCCTTAGAATGGATAGAAAATTATGGGGATAAGGACGATGATGGCTTTGTAGAGTATCAAAGGATGAATCATAATGGGCCTCATGCGCGTGACCCGCTATATGGCTGGAATCCTCATCAGGGATGGAAAGAATGTCTTTCTTTAGATATTAAGCAGCCTGTAGCAATAGTTGAAGCTCAAGGTTACACTTATTTGGCATATAAATCTTTAGCAAATTTTTCTTTAGAAGTTTTAGCAAGGAATGATTGTGATTTTCTAAGAGAGAAAGCCAAAAAACTTAAAATAAATTTTAATCAAAAATTTTGGATGGAGAAAGAAAAATTTTTTGCTCTTGGACTGGACGGAAACAAAAATCAAATTAAAGATATTACTTCCAACCCTGGCCACCTTTTGTTTACAGGAATTATTGATGACAAAAAAGTTCCTTTTGTAGTAAAGCGATTGTTTAAGAAAGATATGTGGACACCATTTGGGATTAGGACGCTTTCTGTTGAAAATTATCAATTTAGACATCTCCCAACTCATCCTAAAGAGTCTGAAAATATTTTCCCTAGCCTAGGAGCAATTTGGCCTCATGATAACTGGATTATTTATAAAGGCCTTCAGTTTTGTGGATATTATGACGAAGCAGAGAGAATAAAACAAGCATTAATCTTAGCTTATAACAAGCTAGGATGTATTCCTGAATTTTATGATGAAAAGGATGGTAAAATTGTCCCTATTTCTACGGCTTGTTGTCCTCAGGCTTGGGCAACCGGAGGACTATTTGAGATGGTTCAAGAAAAGATTAAAAAAGGGGTGATAAAATAGCTATATTGTTTCTTTTATTTTTCTGACTCAAAGTTTTCAAACAAATCCTAATTTGACTCTTGCTTGTAGATAATTTTAAAATCTGCGAATTAATTCGCAGATTTTTTGTTCAAGAAGATATCATAAGCTTTTT
>CAYFWR010000078.1:0-2301 GCA_964346865.1 uncultured Candidatus Saccharibacteria bacterium | reverse complement strand
TTTTCCACCCCCCTAGCGAAGAACTCTGGCTGGTCTCTGACTGTCTCCTAACTCGGATTCAACTTTGATTTTCTCTTCTTCTTTTAACCTCTGAAACCTACGAGGCGAAATCCCATGTTCAACATTGAGTAATTCCTCAAGATATACTTCGTCTGGGGCTTCAACTCGTAAAGTGGTATGCTCTAATTCTATCTTATAAACAGGCATTTTATTTCCACCTCTCTAAATTGTAATATTTTTTGATCTCTCCACGAAAAGAGCTACTGATTTTGAATCAGCTTTTTTAAGCACCTCTTCAATTTTCTTTGTAATATCCATTCCAGTTTCTAAGTAAAAAAGGCAGCCGCTATGTCTTTTTAGTCTTTTTTGGGGATCATACTTTGGACGATTGCGTCGGCCAGAACAGACACTTACTTCGAATACAAAAATGCCTCGAGGTTTTTCTAAGGCCAAAACATATCTTTTTCGATGGTCATATCCGAGCATTAATGCTTTGATTTTTTTTGATTTAGGACCTGATGCTTGGCCAACAACATCAACATTAATTGCTTTAAAACATTCTGCGGGTAGCTCCTTAATCAGTTTCAAAACATATTTTTTTATATCTTTTCCTGCTTCTAAATCCTTTCTTTTTGTTGATTTGTGGCGAACTTCACTACTAAGCTGATAGCTAAAGACGAGGAATTTTGCGAGCTCAATTGGATCTCTAAAAGTCATTCTTATCAGAGCTCCTTTATTGTCAAATAACAAAACTAACCCTCTCTTGGAGTTAGTCGTCAGTTTAAGTATATCTTTAAGAAAGGCGAGCGTCAAGTTTAAAGGGAATAGATTCTTTAGATTAAATTTTTCAAGTAAGACATTCTGATTTTCGCACTTGTCCGTCTCCGCCAAAGGCGGATATACTCTACTTGGTGAAGGAGGAAGAATGTCAGAATGTTTTGTGAGGACTAGGAAGCTAAGATTGGTTTATCTCATTAGTATCTTACTATCGGAATCTTACTGAGTAATAAGGCGAGTGAGTACCATAGAACAAGACCAAAAACAAACGAAAGAAGATATTCGTACCAAAGTATCTTTTTGCCCCTTCTTTTTCTAATAACTATCAGAATAATTAAGGGTATAAAAATAATAAGATAGTACATCAACATTAGAAAGAACGGAACGATTGAAAGTAATATATTTAATACCAGATCCATTGTTATCTCCTTTCTTATTGTAGGTTAAAAATTTACTGAGTACAACATTCCAACATTCTGCAGAATGTTGGAATGTTGTCTAAGATTGGGGAGAGAGAGAATTTTGAATTTAGGGGAGGAGAGGGGAAGGGATTTTGGGATGGGGCTTTCGCCCCCCCGCCCCAGAGCATTAACCTAGACGGATTTAGAAATATCGATTGCCAAATTTTTAACCCATTGAACTAGAAATAGAAACAAGGGATCGCGTTCCTCGGTTTTACCTCGTCTAATGTGATGATAACCGCCAAAGGCAACCACGGGGATCCAGGGATTACTTTTTTGGGGATCAGGGAGTTCTTTTTTGTATCTTTGAAAATCTTTCTCGTACTCCTTGCATCGCATATTTATTAACTCTTTCCACATATCGGCACATTTACTCTCGGTACCTAATTCCTTTAGCCAGTTACCATAACGACTGGTTAGTTCTATTTGAAGCTCATTTAAATAATTACTTTTTTCGCCCGTGGTTAACTCGGCTGCAGTTTTAAACATTAATACAGCCAAACTTAATCCAGTAACCACTAATTCATTAAAAATTCTATCTTGTTCAGTCTGTTCAAGATTGTTAAAATCAACCCACATTCGAAATCTCCTCTCCTTAAATATCTTAAATGAAGAGTTGGCAATTCTCTCAGTTATTTTTTGAGACACTTCTTTGGGTAGTTTCATTATTTTTCTTAAATTAACATTCTCACATTCTCAAGAATGTTGGAATGTTTCTATGAACTTGATGAATTCTTTGCCGTATGGAGAGAGGGAGTGGGTGACGTTTCTTCCCTCGTACTTTTTATTAACTAATCCGGCTTGGACCAGGCGCCGAGTGTGTTCGGAAATTGTCTTGAAATTACATTTCAGTTCTTCTGATATTTGTTCTAAGGTAATACCATCCGATTTGTTTACTAAAAACAAAATCTCAATTCTCCTATGATTAGCGATTCCCTTAAAATGTCTCTCTAATTGTTTTGCTGTTTTCATATTTCTATAGTATCACAACATTCTCACATTCTCAAGAATGTTGGAATGTCGTCTAAGATTGGGGAGAGAGAGAATTTTGAATTTAGGGGAG
>CAYFWR010000077.1:0-2575 GCA_964346865.1 uncultured Candidatus Saccharibacteria bacterium | reverse complement strand
GAAGAAGAAGTCCGAAAGGCTCTTAGATCGGCTGTCATTAAGGCAAAAATAATTCCAGTTCTTTGCGGCTCTGCCTTAAAAAATAAAGTGATTCAGCCTTTACTCGACGCGGTTGTTTACTATCTGCCTTCTCCTTTAGATGTCCCCTCAGTTAAAGGAACTAATCCCAAAACTGGCGAAGAGCTTGAGCGTCATCCTAAAGATGATGAGCCTTTTTCGGCCCTGGCCTTTAAAATCGCCGCTGATCCCTATGTTGGGAAATTAGCTTTTTTTAGAGTTTATTCCGGACACTTAAAAGCGGGTTCTTATGTTTTAAACACCACTACCGGCGATAAAGAAAGAATTGGCCGAATTTTGCGGATGCACGCTAATCATCGCGAGGAGTTAAAAGAGGTTTATGCTGGTGATATTGCCGCCGCAGTTGGTCTAAAAGCGACCAAAACCGGAGATACTTTGTGTGATCAGGGAAATCCAATAGTTTTAGAAACAATCAAGTTTCCTGAGCCAGTTATATCAGTAGCAATCGAACCTAAAACCAAAGCTGATCAAGAAAAATTAGGAGTTGCTTTAGGAAGATTAGCCGAAGAAGATCCCACTTTTCAAATCAAAACCAATGAAGAAACCGCCCAAACTTTAATTTCAGGAATGGGAGAACTGCACTTAGAGGTTATTGTTGATCGGATGAAACGGGAGTTTAAAGTTGGGGCCAATATCGGGAAACCCCAAGTAGCTTACAAAGAGACAATAAAAATCCCAACCAAAATTGAAGGTAAATTTATTCGGCAGTCTGGAGGCCGAGGTCAGTATGGCCATGTTTGGCTTGACATTGAACCTAAAGAACGGGGCGAAGGGTTTGAGTTTGTTGACAAGATTGTCGGAGGAACTATTCCTAAAGAATTTATTCCCGCGGTTGAACAAGGAGTAAAAGAAGCAATGGCCAATGGGGTGATTGCCGGATACCCTGTGGTTGATCTTAAAACCACTTTATATGACGGGAGTTTTCATGAAGTTGATTCTTCCGAAATAGCCTTTAAAATTGCCGCTTCTCAGGCGCTTCAAGCTGGAGTTAGGAGAGCTAATCCCGTGCTTTTGGAGCCGATTATGAAAGTCGAAGTAATTACTCCAGAAGAATTTATGGGAGATGTGATAGGAGATTTAAATTCAAAGCGGGGCCGAATTGAAAAAATGACCGATCGGGCCGGAGTAAAAGTTGTTGACGGTTGGGTGCCTTTGGCCGAAATGTTTGGTTATGCTACCCAGCTTCGGAGTATGACTCAAGGCCGAGCTTCTTATAATATGGAATTTGACCATTACGAAGAAGTCCCTACCAACATTGCCGAAGAGATTATTGGGAGAAAGACAGAAGCAAAATAAATTAAATAATCCGTTATAATTTTGTATAAAAGGATTAAAGCCTTTGACACTCGCCAAAGGCTTATTTGTTTGAAACTCCAAGAGCTTATTGTTTCTTAGTTAATTGCTCACAGAGTTCCACAAAGGAAAGAGGGAATTCACCAATTAAGCATCTTACTGCAGCTTTGTTCCAAGTAGGATAGTGTTTAATAGGAATTGGGGTTGTAAAAACATTTTTAGATCCGACAATGTCAGCAACAATTTCCGCTACTTCATCGTCGCCACCCGTCATTAATACCTGCCCTGTTTCAAATTGGATAAAGCCGACCGAAGCTGGAATAGTTAGTTTTTCTGGTATATGGAGGTTGATTTTCAACTTATTACATATCCTTCTGAATTTTTCTATTGTTTCTTTAGGTCCATACTTTGGCTTCATAAATGGTCCCATATACCCAGAATGGAGTTGGGGGTCGACAACTAAATGAAGACAACCTTTAGAGTCTTCGAGTAGTCCACTAGTGCGGTCTAAATGATCTTCAAAGATATATCCTTCAACTGGACTATCGTCTTCAAAGAAGATAGTATTAGGCAGTATTCCTACTTTTAGCCCTCGCTTTTTAAATAGCTTTACCTGAGCTTTTAGTATGGGCTGTTTTTCAGGATATATTAGTTCACTTACAAGTACGGTGTCTTTTCGAAAAAAGATTCTTCCACCTTCGCCAAAGAAAGATTTTACCAGTCTTTGTCCGCTAATTCTTTTTGGAAAGATAATTCCAGAATCAGGACTAATGAGGAGAGTTTTTTCTGTCAGACGGATTGCCAAGTCTCTTGGGAACCCCACTAATCTACGGTCGATATTAGGAAAGGGGGCAAACTCAAAACCTTCTCTTTCTAATTCTTCTTTAACGTCCTTTAAGATCCGATGGTAATGAGCGAAGGCAATTCTAAAATTTATACCCATTTCTCTTAAAGTCCTTATAAGCGACAAGTATTCTAAGTGAATTGCCAGGCTTAGCTCGTTAGAAGTTTTTATTTCCGATCTTATCTCTTTGTAGGATGTTACTTGCCCTACTGGAGCTTTAAGACTGTTCTGTAGATCGTTAGTAAAAATAGGCACGCCAACAATAATTTCATTTCTTTCCGGTTCAGTATTCATAAGAGACTTCCTCCTTAATAGATATCAGATGATGTCAAGAGTACGATAATCCATTTTAACACACCA
>CAYFWR010000076.1:0-2664 GCA_964346865.1 uncultured Candidatus Saccharibacteria bacterium | reverse complement strand
TCAGCTAACTAAAGAGCAGATTGAGATATAAATTATAATAAAATATTAATTATCCCGAGCGTAGGGTCTCGTGGGTTCCCTACGCGAAAGGATACCTTATATTTTGGCGAAAAGTGTCGAAAAACACCTTTCATCGGGGTTCCCCAAAAATCTGTCGATTTTTTGGGGTGAAATAAAAGGGGGTTTTCGAAACAGAAAGGAGGTTTATATGTTTGATAAAATGAAACAAGTTTATGAGTTTCGGAAAAAAGCCAAGGAAATTCAGAATAAACTTCGATCTCAAATAATTGAGACGGAATCCGGCGCCGTAAAAGTTACCATGAATGGAGAACAAAAGATTCAATCAGTTGAGATCGATCAGGGGAGAGTTGATGCTGGCAATCTTTCTAGTTTAGAGGGAGATATAAAAAATGCAGTAGAAAAAGCAGTCGAGCGGTCTCAAAAAATCGCCGCCGAAATGATGAAGGAGATTACTGGAGGATTAGGGATACCAGGATTATAGAAATTAGAAATTTAAAACGAAGTTTGAAAATGCAGATAATTCCTAAGACAGTCGAAAAGCTAATAGAAGAATTTAGTAAACTTCCCGGAATTGGACCAAAAACAGCCCAAAGATTGACTTTTTATCTCTTAAGAGGCTCAGCTCACGATATTCAAAATTTAGGGGAAGCGGTTTTAAATTTAAAAAGAGATATCGTAGTTTGTAGTAAATGTTGTAATTTAGCCGAAGAAGATCCTTGTCTTGTTTGTTCGGATTCACGACGAGATAATTCAGTGCTTTGTGTAGTTGAAGAGCCTTTAGATATCATTGCAGTTGAAAAAACCGGCGATTACAATGGGCTTTATCATGTTTTACACGGCGCAATTTCACCAGTAGATGGAATTAGTCCTGATGATCTTTATATAAAACAGCTTTTAGATCGCTTGCACACCAATGGAAGTATTAAAGAGATTATTTTGGCGACAAATCCGAACTTAGAAGGGGAAGCAACGGCAATGTATATTCAAAAACTAATCCAACCTCTAAATATCAAGATAACTCGGCTGGCTCACGGCTTGCCGATTGGTGCTGATATCGAATACGCCGACGAAATCACTCTCTCTAAGGCTTTAGAGGGTAGGAGAGAATACTAAACTTATGTTAAATATTTTTATGAGTAAAATATTAAAAATCATCAAAAAATCTTTTTGGACCCTTATTGCTAATATTATTTTTGTTAAAGAAGTAGGCGCTTATCCGGCGATTAAATATGGCCCAGTACCTATGTATGGCCCTCCAGTTCTTTATGGCCCACCTCCTTCGCCCGTTATTAGTTATCTGTCATGGGCTAGTATTATTTTAATCCCTGTAGTAGTTCTAGTGACTTTGATATTAGGGATTCTTTGGTATCTTAAAAAGATCAGTAAGAAAGTCCTTTTTCTTATTTTAGGGATAGTTTGGTTTTTACTTATTCTTTTGGTTATAATTTATAACCTTTTAATTAATCGATTTGGCTATTAAAAAACTTCTTAATACTGGCCGCCTTTACCTTTGGCAAAAATATAGAGAGGAACAAAAAGCAAAGCATCCTCTCAAAGTTTTATTTTGGGAAACAAGCCTTAACTGTAATTTAAATTGTTTGCACTGTGGTAGTGATTGTAATAAAGCGAAATCTCAAAAAAGAATTCTTAAAACAGATGAAATCAAAAAAGCCTTAAAAGAAATTGCCGAAGATTTTAAAACTCAAAAAATTCTTTTAGTGGCAAGTGGTGGAGAACCCTTGGTACGTCCAGACCTATTTTTTGTAATGGATTATGCTAGAAATCTTGGTTTTCAATGGGGGATGGTTACCAACGGAGAACTTTTAACTCCTGATAATATTAAAAAAATTAAAGAAACCGGGCTTTGTAGTATTTCTGTAAGCATTGATGGCTTAAAAGATAGTCATAATTGGTTAAGGAATAAAGACATTTTTGATAAGGTAGTTGAAAATACCCAAAAACTTACAAAAGAATCTTTCCAAATGACTGAAGTAATTACCTGCATAAATCAGCGGAATTTTGGCGAGCTGGAAGATATATATAAATTATGTCTTGGTTTAGGTATTATGGCTTGGCGAATTTTTAATATCGTTCCTGTCGGTCGAGCAAAAAATATCAAAGAATTATTTTTAACGCCTTCTCAGTTTAAAAAACTTTTAAATTTTATTATAGAAAAAAGAAAAGAAAGAAAATTAAAGGTAAGTTTTTGTGAGGAGGGATTTCTGGGGACTGACTATGAAGGAAGGGTTAGAGATATGCTTTATTTTTGTTCTGCCGGTATCAATGTTGGTAGTATTTTATATGATGGGGCGGTTAGTGCCTGCCCAATTCTGCCTCGAAATTTAATCCAAGGAAATATAAGAGAAAATCGGTTTTCAGATATTTGGGATAATAAATTCCAAGCATTTAGAGACTCTAATTGGAAGAAAAAAGGCAAATGTAAAGACTGTGAAAGTTGGGATTTTTGTGAGGGCAATAGCTTACATCTTTGGGATTTTGATGAAGATGAAACAACGAAATGTCATTTAGAATTACTTTCTGAGAAGTAATTTAAATTCAAAAACTTCTTTAATTTTGTTCTCAAATTAGTTAAAATAAACTAAGCGGTTTGGAGGCCGTTTGTTTAGTTATTAAAAAGACAAA
>CAYFWR010000075.1:0-2667 GCA_964346865.1 uncultured Candidatus Saccharibacteria bacterium | reverse complement strand
GAAAGATAAAAACCAACAAAAGCAACCAGTCCAACTGCTATTAAAACAATAATTATTAAGATTAAAGCAATTCTTTTTACTATTCTCATAATATAATAAATCCTAATCTCAAAATCCTAAATCCTAAACAAATCCGAATTTCAAATTCTTTAAATTCAAAACTACTTTTTGATTTTTATTATTTCCATTCACTTACTTCATTAATACTTTTTCGGCCCCAAAAGGTTCCTTCTTCGGCGGGATAACCAACAGGGAAAAGAACAACTGGACGAAATTTTTCTTCTAAATCTAAAGTTTCTTTTACTTCTTCTTCAGAAAAAGCACCGATCCAACAAGCACCTAATCCTAAATTAGTAGCTGCCAAAAACATATTTTCAGTAGCGGCCGCAGTTGACTGTTTAGAATAAAGTTCCAGTCCCCGCTCCCTATATTTTGAAACTGCAATCTCTGTATCAATACAAACTACAATAACCAACGGAACTTGAGCCAACTCATTTTTGGGCAAAAACGCAGCTCTTTCTAATTCTGATTTTAAATCTTTATCTTTAACTATAACGAAATACCAAGGCTGGAGATTCCCCTCAGAAGGAGCTAAGGTCCCAGCTTCTAAAATCTTTTTAATTTCTGTATCTGAAACCTCTTTGTCTTTAAATTTTCGAATACATCTTCTTTTTTTTAAAACCTTCCAAAAATCCATTTGATACTCCACGCTAATATTACACTAATATATTGTCACTAATTAAACACTAAAGACTAAATTCGTGTTGATTTATCTTATTTGTGTCAAATTCGTGTGGCCTAATTAGCGAAGTTTTGAGTGAACATCTTGCCTTCAACTCCACCATCAATAACTCCAATACCAACCCGATTAAAATCAGGAGACAAGATATTGGCCCTATGTCCCGGACTATTCATTAATCCAGTATGAGCTAGTTCAACATCTGGTGCTAAAGCCAGATTTTCTCCGGCCGCTGTAAATTCAATTCCTCCGGCTTTCATTCGGTCAAAGGGATCTAGACCATCGGGATTGATATGAGAAAAATAGCTTCGATTAAACATATCACGAGAATGAGCTCGAGCTACTTCTCTAATTTCAAAATCCATAACTAAAGCATTTAGTCCTTGGTTTAATCTCTCTTTATTAACCAGCTCTAACATCCTATATTCTGAATCTTCATCTATACTAAGAGTCGGTTGAACCCCAATATCTAAATCAACTTTTTCCTGGCTTTCGGGTGTAACAGTTAAAAAAGTTACAGTATCATTAATAGCCCCACCAAAAATATTTTCCAAAGAACCAGAAAGCCAAGCTGTTTTTCTAACCAAAAAACTACCAGTATAAGAGTTTAATACTGATTTTTTTAAGTTCCCAGAAAAAGGTAAGGCAACAACAAAGGTTAAGCCAATAGAGACTAAAACAATTGCTTTGGCCAAAGAAGGAATGATCCCAGTAAATTTATTGAATCTGGAGTTTCTGAGTGGAAATGGAATTCTGGGATACAAAAATTGAATTAAGAAAAAGAAAATTCCTTCAACTCCTAAAACAACCAAAAGAAACCCTAAAGCTTTAGCAAAATTATAAGAAATTGAAAAATTCCGAGCTAAAATTCCGCCGGCCCATCCAAAAAACTTTAGGCCAACAAAAAAAGAGATGATAAAACCTAAAAATTCAATAAAATTCTGGAGGAATCCCTGTCGTAAGCCAATAAAAATATAAACAATTAAAATAAAAAAAATGACTAAATCGACCCAATTAAACATTAGCTCTCCAAAGTTACAAAACTATTTTAACATAAATTCTTTGAATTTGGCGAGAGAAAATTATCTTTGTCATTTTTCGAGGTCTCTTTTGACTTCTTCAAATTCCTTTTTTGAGATTTCTCCTTTGGCGTATCTTTCTTTTAGAATTTCTATTGTCCTGTTCTTATCCGGAGTCTCTTTGCGTCCATAGGTAAAGATCCATCGAAGAAATAAGATCAAGCCGACAATTCCTAAGACCCAAATAAAAATCCAAAGGAATACTACCGACCAAAACCAGCCACCCCAGTCCATCATTCCATCCCAATTCGAAACATCACCCATATGAGCAAAAGAGAGACTGGGGACAAATAAGGCCAATGAGCCAAAAGTATAAATTATTTTTTTCATTTTTCTCACCTCCTCTAAATAAAGAGTATTGATGATTTAAGGAAACAAGGAATCATAAATAAAATTGTCCGCGTTTATCTGCGCTGATCTTCTAGGATCTGCGTCAATCCGCGTCTAAAAGTATAAGAAAAGAGTAAGAATTTTTCTTTAGCCAAACTCCCAAAAATATTATTTAAAAAGAGATTTAATTTCTTTAAACTGCCTAAAATCCAAACACTCTATTTACTGCCTGGTTTAAAGCCAATTCCTCCTTGGGGAGGTGCGGCTTCTTCAATTTTGCCAAACTGTTTTTCGTAGCGCTCGATGTTATCTTTAAGAGCGGAGTAAATTCTTTTGGCGTGACCGGGACTGGTAAAAACTCGAGCTACCAAAGCACCTTGTGGTGGAAAGATATTAAGGAAATCCATTACAAACTCTTCTTTGTTATGAGCCACTACCATATTGTTGGCATAAACTCCTTTAGCCGTCTGGTCATCAGCTTTGATTGGAATTTGTTGTGGTTTTTGTTGATCCATTTTT
>CAYFWR010000074.1:1381-2676 GCA_964346865.1 uncultured Candidatus Saccharibacteria bacterium | reverse complement strand
TGGTTCGTCGGAAAGGATAAGGCTTGTGGCATCTATTTCGCTGACATTACCATAAATATCAGTAACTTTTAACTTTCCTGAGATTTCCGGGGAAACCGCCGAATCTTTACCCCACAGAACGTAAATAGCTTTACTGCCGCTTATAAATTTATAATGACCAATGGTACAAGTTGTTCCGTCGTGGTCTCCTGGACTTTCCTCATACTTTTCCTGTAATACTTCAATTTTATCGAAATGATTTATCTTATCTACCAAATTTAGATAAACTTTATGGGTCGAGTTATCTGTAAGATCAATTTTTGGTTTTGGCTCCTTTTTCTCTTTATCATCGTTCTTAGGTGGTTCAAAAAACTCTTTGTTATCCCAGGTAGCCCAGTTTTCAATATAAAATAACTTATCAGCCCCTTGAGCAAGAGCAAAAACAGAAGCTTTGGCTAAAAGTTTTTCAAAAGATTTAAGATCATCGGGTTTTTCCATTAGGTCACCAAATTGAACTTCGGTTATCCAGATTGGTTTATTTTTGATTCCGTATTTTTCTAAGTACCTTTTAAATTTGATTACATAAAGATCTTCTCTTCTTTCGTCAGTCGATATGGTATGAATATTGGCAATATCAAAATAGTTCCCGGCTCCCGCCGCAAAAACCGGACCCCAAAAATCCTGAAAATTTTGCTGCATTCCCGCCATTCCAGCATGAGCCACTTTTGCCTCCGGATCAGCTTTTTTAATAGTCTCATAAGAGGTTTTTAGAATTTCGAAGTATTCCTGGGAAGTGCCAACAAAAAACTTTAGATCTTCACCAGCGCCGCCAATGCTACCACCTTGCATCGATGGTTCATTCATAATCTCCCAATATTTAATGGGAATGGAAAGACCAGGCATATCATTTGTACCATCACCATCGTACCGCTCGACTACTTTTTCTAAAAAATTGGCATAAGCCTGCATGTCACAAGGCGCTCCCATTTTTAGATTTTCGTCACTTTCTTTCAGATGACCAGTGGCTTCGTATTTTTCACCTTGATGACAGGCATCCTGATCCCAATTAGCATAAGGCCAAATCATGGCAATATGATATACATCTCCTGAAAAATAATCATCTTTACCTTGAATACCTATGTCTGTAGACGACCAATCAAACTTCCCCTTTTTTCTTTCAATATTATTCCAAACCACAGGAAATCCCCGCATCCAGTAAACTCCTTCTGTCTCCATTACTTTGGAAAGATGAGTCGCTTCTTTTTGAGGGTCTAATTTAAGTGCTTCAGTTCTAACTTGAGAAGAGGTTGTCTCTT
>CAYFWR010000074.1:0-1281 GCA_964346865.1 uncultured Candidatus Saccharibacteria bacterium | reverse complement strand
ACTAAAACTATTAAACCATTAAAACTATAATTTTTCCAGATAAATCTCCTCTCGAAAAACCCCTTACATCCTCTATGGAGCCAAGAGAGGTTTAATTACTTTATTTATTGCGTCATTATGTAAGTAACCATTAGTAGCTAAAATACTGACATATTTTTCTTCTAAATTATAAAGATTGCCAAAGAGATCCGTGACCTTCCCGCCTGCTTCTTCTACTAAGAGGATTCCCGCTGCCACATCCCAAGGACTCAACTTCCAGCTAAGATTAATGCTTATAGAACCAGAGGCTATATGTGTTAAAACAACAACTACCGAACCAAAGATTCTTGGAGAATTACTAAACTTAACAAAATTTTTAAACAACCCTAATATTTTTTGATGATCATCTTTTTGACGAGCAACTCCTTTACAGCTAAAAATAAAATTATAAAAATCTTTCTCTTTATTGACTGAAATTTTACTATCTCCTAAAAAAGATCCCTTACCTTTTTCGGCCCAATATAATTCATTTAAAACGGGTAGATAGATAGCAGAAACAATAAGTTTATTACCTTTTAAAAGAGCAATTGACGTTCCCCAAAGCGAAATTCCTGCAGCAAAATTACTGGTTCCATCTAAAGGATCAACAAGCCAAGTATATTCATTATTATTCCTAAGATTACCTGTCAATCCTGATTCTTCTGAGAGAATTTTATGATCTGGGAACTTTTCTTTAATAGCACTAATAATAATTTTCTCAGATTCTAAGTCTGCTTTGGTATAAATATCTCCTTTTACAGTTTTGACCTTTCCATTCCTAACAATCTTATAATTTGAAAGTAAACTTTCCCCGGCTTCTAGAGAGATCTTTTTTATAAAATTTATATATTCCATCTACATTCTCTCCGGAGCTTTGATGCCAATTAAATCCAAAGTGTTTTTTAGAACAATTTTGGTTGCTTCTACTAATTTAAGCCGGGCAGCGGTTAAGTCTTTATCGTCACTGATTACTCGACACTTCTCATAAAAATCGTGAAATTTAGTCGCTAGATTTATTGAATAAAACGGCAGTCTTTGAACTTGGTAATCTTTAGTAATATCTTCAACTATTTCCGGCAATTTCCAAAGTTCTTTTATTAGAGTTAATTCTGCTGGATGATTTAGAAGTTCAAGCTTTGGGCTTTGGGCTTTGGGCTTTGGGCTTTTTCGAAGAATTCCTGAAATTCTCGCATAGGCATATTGAACATAAAATACCGGATTTTTTTCGGAACGTTCCTTGGCCAGCTCCAAATCAAAATCCAT
>CAYFWR010000073.1:0-2776 GCA_964346865.1 uncultured Candidatus Saccharibacteria bacterium | reverse complement strand
AGGGCGGTCATTGTATCCAAGCAGTTGCTTGTCCAGAATGCTGTCAGGACAATACAACTATTTCAAGTTCTGTTTCAATAGTTCAAAAATTGTGATCCAAACAGATATCAGTACTAAAAAGGAGACAAAAATTGAAAGTCCAAGACTTGAAGCAAGTTTTCTTTTTCTAAGAATTAGATTCTTGGAGAACAAAAACTTGCTTCTTCTCATTTATAGCGGATCAGATATAATTTAGATTATGCGAGATAATAAGTGGCTTAAAAAAGAGCTCGAGGAGATTTGGCAGCGGTATTTTTCTGATATTGAGATAAAAAATCCGGTTTATATTAAATTTGGCCGTCGGGCAAGAACTAGACTTGGATCAATCAGGGAGATAAAGAATTCCTCGACTTTGCTCGGGATAAATAAGAAATCAGTAATAAAAAAGTTAATAAGTAACAGCTTGTCTTCTGTCCATAAATCCTCATCACTAGTCACTATCAACGGACTTTTTAAGGACGAGAAAATTCCGAAGTTTGTAATTCAGGCGACTATCTCCCATGAATTAATACACTATGCTCATGGCTTTAGTTCTCCTCATGAGAAAACACAGGACTACCCTCATTACGGCGGAGTAATTAAAAAAGAGATGGAGTCTCGGGGTCTTTTAGATATTTTTATTCTTCAAAAAAAATGGCTCAAGGAGAATTGGAAAAGCTACATTAAAAAAAATCTTCCCCATAAAGTTTCTCACCGTCGGAGGAGACGAAGAAAGATAATAATTATTAAATCAAGACGCTGGTTCTGATATACTAACTAATAGAAAGATAGAAGACAAAATTTCCTATTAACTCATCAACCTATTAACCTACAATATCATGGACAGAGATCTTTTAATTATTTTAGGAGTAATTGGAGCCGGTTTTATTACCGCTTCCTATTTTATTATTAAAAAATTAGATGAACTAAAGAAATCAAAAGAAGATAGTTCTAGCGTTCTTTTACTTCAGCAGCAGTTAAATCAAATTTCAGAGCAATTAAACAAAGGTCTTTCAAATTCCACAAAAGCAATTCAGGACCAATTTCGGGTTAGTGCTCAAATTATAAAGGATATTACTGAAAAATTAACCAAACTAGATGATACCAACAGACAAGTAGTAAATTTTGCCGAGCAGCTTCATAGTCTTGAAAATATTTTAAAAAATCCAAAAAGCCGCGGGGTTTTAGGTGAGTATTATCTTGAAACCCTTTTAAAAAATCTTTTCCAGCCAAATCAATACAAAATGCAGTATAATTTCAAAAATGGCGATGTTGTAGATGCTGTTATTTTTATAAAAGACAAAATAATTCCAATTGATTCAAAATTTTCCCTCGAAAATTATAATAAAATTGTTGAGGAGAAGAATGCGACAAAGAGAGAACATTTGCAAAAAGCTTTTAAACAAGACCTTAAAAATAGAATTGATGAATCATCTAAATATATTCGGCCCCGCGAAGGAACAATGGATTTTGCCTTTATGTTTATTCCTTCAGAAGGAATCTATTATGATCTTTTGATAAACCAAGTGGGAGCGATAAAAATAAACACCAGAGATTTAATAGAGTATGCTTTTAAAGAAAAACATGTAATTATTGTTTCGCCAACTTCATTTGCTGCTTATCTTCAGACAGTGCTCCAGGGTCTAAAATCCTTAAGAATAGAAGAATCAATCAAAGATATAATTGAAAACGTTGTTGATTTAGGAAAACACCTAGGCTCTTATGAAGAGTATATGCAGAAACTTGGTTCAAATCTAGGGACAACTGTAAGTATGTATAATAATGCCTACAAAGAATTTAAAAAAATCGATAAAGATGTAACAAAGATCACCGGAGAAAGTATAGAAGCTGAAGCTCTCCAGCTTGAAAAACCTTCTGAAGAATAATTTTAGGTAAATGTCTACAAAAGACATCTGATCGATTTAATAGACTTATATAAAAAAAGGTTCTTCTAAAATATCCCAGAATAATACTCTTAAAAAATTATTTGTCAAGAATAATTTTAAGACTAGGAAGTTAATAAAGCTTTTTGAAAGAGAAACCCTCAATATTTCTGGGGATAAAAATTTAACATAACAAAAACACTTGTGGATAACTTTTTGTTTCTATTTTTAGTTGGGTAAAATTACCAAATTTATTTATATCATTTTAGGGCTTTATAAAGCCATTTTTGTCCTTATGCTTGACATAAATTAATTTTTGGGGTCTTATATCTTGACAAAATATTCTACTTATGCTAAAGTATATAGTACACCTTGAAAAATTAATTTTTTTGTCTATTTAGAAACTCTTTCTATAAAAAGCTTCTGAATAGTGGGGGTAACCCAGATTAGAAATATCCCCCTTGTTTCTAATCTGGGTTTTCCCTACTATTCTAGGCCAATTCGAGTTTTTCCTTAGTTTAGTAAAAACGCTAAGTTAGGGAGTCCGATCAAGCTCAAAAAACCGTAAAAGATAAAAACTCAGTAAAGGATAGAAAAACAGAAACAAAACCTTCTAAAGTTCCCTCAAAACTAAAATAAAGTTCTTTTTGAGCCGCTGGTCCCGCAGATAATTAGATAAGAAAAAACACTTTTCTTACCCAGTTACTTGCGGGACCGGAGGAACGGTAGGGAGTACTAGCAAAGATCGGGTGCTAGCCTTGACTCTTTGAGGTTCATTCCCCAACCCTTTGGGGATGCCAACAAGGGTTATAAGGGGCGACAAGCGCCAAGTATGTAAACTTAAGGGCGGATTTGTTCGCCCCTTTAACATTGGT
>CAYFWR010000072.1:0-2916 GCA_964346865.1 uncultured Candidatus Saccharibacteria bacterium | reverse complement strand
CAAAGAACTGTAACTACTCAGGCAGTCCATAATGAACTTATAAAAGACAAGAGATTTGTCTTAATTGGTAGAGGAATTTATGCTTTAACCAAATGGGGATACCAACCAGGAACTGTTGCCGAAATCATAAAAAAAGTCTTAAAAACTACCAAAAAACCGCTTAGCCTGACCGAAATAACCGAAAAAGTTTTAAAGGAAAGACAAGTTAAAAAAAGTACCATAGTTTTAAATCTTCAAGAAAAAAAAGAATTTAAACGAGTTGGTAAAGCCACTTATACATTAAATCAAACTGAATTTGAAACCCAAGCTAAGCTTGGTAAAAAATAGAGAATAAAATGGATTTTCTTAGTATTTCAACAGAAGTCTTAAAAACAATTTTATCTTATATCTACTATATTTTGATTTGGACTTGGCCATTGATTGTCCTTTTCCTTATATATTTAATATGGCAAAATAAGCGAAAAAGGAAGTGGGTCGAAGAACAAGAAGACATAGTTTTAGAAATCGAAGTTCCTAAAAACAATGAAAAAGGACCAGAGAACGCGGAAATGATGTTTGCTAGTCTCCATGGGATCCTTAAAACAGCTGAGGAGACTAGAAGAGAGGGCTCTCTCCAAGAACATGTTAGTTTCGAAATCGTAGCTGATCATAGCACAATTCGTTTCTATGCCTGGATGCCAAATCAGCTAAAAGATATTGTTGAAGGTCAGATTTACGCTCAATATCCAACAGCGGAAATCAAAGTAGTTCAAGATTACTCGCAAAACATTGACATTGATGGTGATGGTGTTAACGACTGTATTGCTGGCTGCGAACTAGTGCTCGAAAAACCTGATATCTATCCTGTAAAAACCTTTCCTGATTTCGAAGTTGATCCTTTGGCTGGTATTACTGGGGTTTTAAGTAAACTCGAACAAGAACATGAAAAGGTTTGGACTCAGATATTAGTTAAACCAATGAACGACAGTTGGAGAGAAAAAAGTTTATTCTTTGTTGACAGTATTCGGGCTGGAAAATCTCCAGTAAAAGGTAGTATTACCCAAACCATAATTTCAGGTTTAGCTAAGTTGCCTAGTGAACTTTTAACCAGAGCGGTCTCCCCGCCAGAAGTCGGCCCAAGCCAACCTCCAAAGTTAACTAAATCTCAAGAGGCTGAACTGGCGGCGGTCGAGAATAAAGCCGCAAAACTTGCTTATGGAACAAAAATAAGAATTATTTATCTTTCTAAAAACAAAAATTTAGCTAAAAAGCGTCTCCAAGCGATTACTTCATCTTTTAAACAATTTAATGTCCCAAGTTTAAATGGATTTACGGTAACCCAAACTGTTTTAGATCCTGGGTTCCTTCAGGAATACCGAGCTCGATTTTTCCCTGACCAGGGTTTTATCTTAAATATCGAAGAATTAGCCAGTCTTTATCATTTGCCTCATATCTCGGTAGAGACTCCTAATATTGTTTGGACAACGTCAAAAAAGGGAGAGCCGCCAGCCAATTTACCTATTGAAGGAACTGTTGATCCGGGCGAAATATCTTTATTTGCCGAGACCAACTTTAGGGGAGTAAAAAAGAGTTTTGGAATTAAAACTAACGACCGTCGACGACATATGTATATTATTGGAAAGTCAGGGATGGGAAAAAGTAAACTCTTGGAACTTTTGGCGATTTCGGATATTAAAAAAGGGAATGGAGTAGGAATTGTTGATCCTCATGGAGAAACAGTAGAAAATATCCTAAAACATATTCCCAAAAATCGCTTAAACGACGTAGTTTATTTTAACCCAGCTGATAAAGAATTTCCAATTGCTTTTAATGCCTTAGAGCTTCCAGATCCAGATTTTAAAGAAAATATTGCCTCAGGATTTATTGATATCTTTAAGAAACTCTTTGGCTGGACTTGGGGACCTCGTCTAGAGCACGTTTTAAGACATACTGTGCTGGCTCTTTTAGATTTTCCCAATAGTACTATGCTTGGAGTAGTCCGAATGCTTACTGATAAAACCTACAGAAAAAAGGTTGTTAAGCAAATCAAAGATCCAGTAGTTAAAAGTTTCTGGGTTAATGAATTTGCAACCTATAATGACCGGTTTGCCACCGAAGCGGTAGCTCCTATCTTAAACAAGGTTGGACAATTCGTTGCTAGTCCTTTGATTAGAAATATTGTTGGCCAATCAAAAAGCACTATTGATCTTCGAGAAATAATGGATAAAAAGAAAATCCTACTTATTAATTTGTCGTCAGGGAAGATAGGGGTTGATAATAGTAGTCTTTTGGGCTCTCTTATGATTACTAAAATTGAATTAGCAGCAATGAGTCGAGCTGATACTCCTGAGGAGGAAAGAAGTGATTTTTACCTTTATGTTGACGAGTTTCAAAATTTTGCTACCGAATCATTTGCCAAAATTCTTTCTGAAGCTCGAAAATATCGCTTAGACTTAATTGTGGCCAACCAATACATTGCCCAAATGGACGATCCAGTAAAAGAAGCGATTTTTGGAAATATTGGAACTTTGATTTCTTTTAGAGTAGGAGCCAAGGATTCTGAGTTCTTACAAAAAGAATTTGCTCCTGTTTTTGAAGCTAATGATTTAGCTAACCTAGATTTTAGAAATATCTATATTAAAATGGGAGTCGATGGACTTACAAGCCAAGCTTTTAGTGCTAAAACTCTTGATGTTCCAAAACCAACAGAAGATCATACTGAAGATATTACTAAATTATCCCGAGAAAAATTTGCCAAACCTAAGGCCCTTATTGAAGAAAAAATTACCAAATGGAGTAAAATGCATACCGAAGAAGAGGAGGGAGAAGCTAAAATCGAGGATAAACTTCCTCAAGGGACTCAAAGAAGACAAGGAATTAAGATTGAAAGTGATAAAAAAAGGTTATATGAAGCAAAAAAACCTCATTTTGAAACTC
>CAYFWR010000071.1:0-2970 GCA_964346865.1 uncultured Candidatus Saccharibacteria bacterium | reverse complement strand
GCGCTTCAATTTCAGGCGATATTATTGAAGCCTTTGACCTAATCTTAAAAACAATAAAGTTTGAGTAAAAATCAAGGTGACACAAATTAAAAAAGAAAGAAAAACTAGACGAGGGACTGAATCTAAAGAGTTTTTTTATTCTAAGTCATTAAATCTCTATATAGCGAAACAGCCATTAAAGGTTGATGAACGTATTGTCAAAGCCGCATTTGATTGCGGAATTGATTTAAATTGGGATGATGAAAATAGAGTAAAAGATATTAGTTATCCTGAATCTAAAAAATTAATTAAAAGACTGGGGGCTACTTTACTAAGTACTACTGACTATTGGAAGGCTTACAATGATGCCCTAAAGACAGGTGACCAAGTAGTAATTAATCAGCTTCAATCTAATCGTCACACAGAGTGGTTAGACGCTGTGTTTGAAAAAGACAAACAGGGCAATGTATGGGTTATAGAACATCCAGAAATTATTGAAACACCAAAATACATTAGATATAAAGGGGAGAAAAGGAGGATAAGTATTCCCGAGGGTCGTCCAGGATGGTTTAATCCTAAGAAAAATATAAATCAAAAAACAGGCCTCCCAATTCATGTAGATTTAAAGCGCGAAAAAGGCAGTCCTGCCTGGAGTTCCGCTACTTGGAAATATTGGTCAGTTTTTAAAATAAACGAACTAGTGGCTCCTATTAGAGGGTATGTAACTTCTTCTGGCACTCCCTCTCTTGATTTAGATATCCCCATTACTGCAAAACAGCCGGTTTTAATGTTGAGAGAGTGTCGAAAAGAATTGTTAGAGCCCCCAATAGATTTAGAATTAATAAAAAAAGCCAACGGATTTATTGAAAACTATATTTCTACCACAGTAGACCGACCGGCAACAAAAAACCCCAAAGAACATGAACTTTTCTATGCAGATTATGATAAATTCTTTTCTTTCCTAAAAAAATCGGGGTTAGAATTTGTAAAATCTCAAAACAAAGAAGCTTTTAAGATAAAAGAGAAATTTATAGATATTTTGGGGATTATTCGAATTATATCAAACACAAAAGGGAACAAAAAAATAATACAAGAAGTTGATACAGTTGCTGGTGAATTATTTAGAGTACAACAAAAAGATGTTGACTTTAAATCATTTACCTCCTTTTTAAAAGAAAGTAAGTCAAAAATAAAAGAAGCTTTATTAACTCAAAAAAGAATTATATTTGTGATGGGACACAAAAATCCTGACACAGACACAGTGATTAGCTCTTTAGTAGAGGCTTATCGAAATTATCTAATGGATAAAAAAGCCGTCTATATTCCTGTTATTCAAGGATCAAGAATTCCTGATGAGGTAAGACGACTTTTAGGAAGCAAAATATCTGATTTATTACTACTAACTGATAATCCTAATTACCACCTCGCTTTAAATTCTGGTCAGGCACGTTGGATTTTAGTTGATCAAAATGTAAGTGAAGTTCAAAGATTTGCTATCTCGATTATTGATCATCATATTCTATCTAAGAAGGCAAAAAGACAAGATGTAAGTAAAACTTGGGAAATGGTCGGTTCAACCTCAGCTTTAATAACTCAAAAATTTCAAGGTTTGGGCCTTGACTTTGATAGAGATTTAGCTCGAATATTGTATGGAGCAACACTAATGGATACAGAAAATCGCAGCGAAAGAAAAATGACTTACAAAGATGAATTGATAATGAATTATCTAAAGCGACTATTTGGAATAAAAAATGATAAAGAATTTTACCAAGACTTAATGAGCTATTTATTAAACACTGATGATGCTGAGCTGTTGTTTAATCGGGACTATAAGCAGGATTGGGGTATTTTTGGTTTTGCTGTAGCCAAGGTAAAAAATGCTTTTGATAAAAAGGGGAATCTACTTAAAAATGATTTGCTAAAAAAATTGGTGAAATTGGCAAAGAAAAACAATAAGGATAAAAATTTTCCATTAACAATAGTTAAAATTGCTGACTATTTAGAAGATAACGAAATTATAAATAAAGAAAGGATCTATTTGATTTTTAATGATTATATATCTGATGAATTTAGAAAAATAATGTTTGAGTTTGTATCTCGAATTATTAAAAATGAATTTAAAGAAAAAGTAAAAATAGCCCACACAAAAAATTCTGTTGATTTTTGGGGAACAGGCGATCAACTGTCAAGAAAAGTAACTGCTCCTTTTTTTGAGCCGGTTGTTGGAGCTTTTAATGAATTTTATTACTCATCTTTAACAAAGCTTTATATACAAAGAGAATTTTTAAAAGCAGATAAGAAAGTTCAGAAAGCAGCAGCAAAACTTGACATCGAATTGTTAGTGGATTCTGAAAACAGAATTAATAATATTACTTACTATGAAGCTAAAAAACTATTAGATTATCTTGGTTCAACAATGATGAGCTTGTCTGAATACTGGAGAATATTAAAAGAGGCAAAGGAATCCCATGATAAACAGATATTGAAACATTTACATTCTTCTAACTTTGTAGAATTTCTTGATACTATTATTTTGGATCACAAGTACATAGTAGACCATCCAGAGATTGTTAAAACTAAAAAGGGATACGAATATAGGGGAGAAAAACGAAAAATAGAGATACCAGACGGATTGCCAGGTCTAATTTATCCAGAAGATATAAATTTAAAAACAGGATTTCCTAAAATTGTTTATCCGCCCAATAGACCAGATAAAAGACTTTGGAGATATTGGTCTCCTGACGCCCCGGTTTGTATAGCAACAAGAGGGCATATTTTTCTTCTTAACCAACCCTCTTTTGATACCAAAATTCATCCAGATGACGCTTTGCCTAATTTAGGGGTAAGAACATGTTGTAGGACTGTAAAACCACCTGTTGTTGAAATTGTAGAGAATAAAAAGGGTGTTTACGCAAAAATATCAAAAAATTAAAATAAAGCCTTTGACCTAATCTTAAAAACAATTGAGTTTGAGTAAAAATCAATACTGAT
>CAYFWR010000070.1:0-2989 GCA_964346865.1 uncultured Candidatus Saccharibacteria bacterium | reverse complement strand
GGTTTAGCGGCAAAGACTATTATATGACTTCAAGAGATATCCATCTTTCATCAAGTCAAATGGTGAGTCTTTATAATGACTGGATTGCTAATTATCCTATTGTTTTAATAGAAGATGGTTTGGCCGAAGACGACTGGGATAGCTGGGTAGAAATGAAAGAGCGAATTGATGACAAAATTTTGGTTATTGGCGACGACCTTTTTGTTACTAATCCCAATCGAATTAAAAAAGGAATTAGACTAAAAGTTGCCAGCGGGACTATTATTAAACCAAATCAAATAGGGACCTTAACTGAAGTTTTAGAAGCAGTTGAGGTTGCCAAAAGAGGAGGATTAAAGATTGTTGTTTCTCATCGTTCTGGCGAGACTAATGATGATTTTATCGCTGATTTAGCAGTTGGAGTCGGCGCTGATTATATTAAAGCTGGCGCTCCTTGTCGGGGCGAAAGGTTAGTAAAATATAATCGACTTTTGAAGATAGAAGAAGAGATAGAAAATATTAAATAAAATAAGTTATCTAAAATCAGTAATTAATTCTTGTTAGATTATTTGTCTTTTTAAAAAAGGTTGTGTTATAATAAAGGCAAGTCACGGATTAATGATTAAATATGTCCCGATTTCACTCCCGTTACATCGGGACCTTCGTCCCCTGTAATGAATAATTATAAATTCAGGGGTCTCGGGAGGGGAAAATGACAGACTTAGCTTTGGCTTTAATAAGCGCAAAGGCGGCGACAGATATTGCCACGACACCCGAAGATTTAGGTGGAGGGTTTTTTGTTTTCGCCTCATTTTTGTATATAATCTCTTTGGTTATTGGAGTTTTTAATATCTGGATGTTGATTGACAGTATTATTAGAAGTGATGAAGATTACAGGCGACTCGAAACGAGTAAAGTTATGTGGATTTTACTCGTTCTTTTTGTCCCTCTTGCTTCTTTCTTTTACTTTTTTATGGTTAAGAGAAAAGCTGGGAGTGTAAGGGAAGAATATGAGTCTCATTTTCCCCAAACAACAGCAATGCATTCTGTAGGTCAGGATCAAAGTCAACCTCCAACTACTTCGCCGACTTCTCCTACTCCACCTCCAGTTCCTCCAGTTGACACAATTTCGGCTCAACAAAGTAGCGCTCCAAAAAAAGATTTAGGAACTCAACCACAAGCAACAGAAGAAGTTTCTTTTACCGAACTTCAGACACCAGAGGCGGCCAAGCCTGAACCTCAAGAATCACCATCTTCTCCATCTCAAGTTGAAACAGCCTCCCTATCAGAAGAAACAAATAAGCCAACAGCTGGAGTAGATTTGTCAGGTGTAGAACAACAAGAAGAAATTGACCGGAATGCTACTGGAGAAGGTCCTACCGAGTTAAGTGATAAAAGCCAAAAAGATAGTTCAATTTCTTTAGATATTAATCAAGATATTACTACTTCTCCTCCAAAAGAGTCGAAAGATACGATGGCTGAGCCGCAAGCAGCTCCACAACAAGAAGAGTCTTTACCTCAGACTTCTGAATCCCCATCACCAGGACAAACTCCTGATTCTCAAACCTCAGTTGAGCCCCCAAAAACAGATCAACTTTCTTCTTCCCCAGATACTTCTGGTTCTTCTCCGGGAGCAACTCCAACCGGTTTAGATTCCTCTTCTGAAATCGAAATTATTCCGGGTTCACCTGATCCTGAAGAGAATCTTGGAGGCGCCGGGAAACAAAAAGAGAATTTACCTAGTCAAGGTAATCAGGAGACATTTCCTTCTTCTGGCTCTCAAAAAACTTCAGGTCCTGACACTCCTTCTTCACCGACTACTTCCTAAGCCAGAAGCTTAGTTCGTCTCAATTAATTTAGATGAAAAAGATTCTTTTTATTATAATTGACGGCTTGGGGGATCGACCAATAAGAGAATTAGGTAATATGACCCCCTTAGAAGCAGCCCGAACTCCCAATTTGGATAATCTGGCTGTTTTAAGTCAGTGCGGACTGATGAGTGCTCTGGGGTCTGAGAGATATCCAACATCGGATGAAGCTCAAATAGCTATTTTTGGATATAATCCCTTAACTGATTATCCAGGTCGAGGCCCAATCGAAGCTTTAGGAATTGGGACTAAACTTTCTTCTTCTGAAGTAGCAATTAGGATTGATTTTGGAACCGTATCCGATAATCTAACTATTATAGATAGAAGGGCAGGACGAATTGATTCAGTGGTGGAGCTTGCGAAAGCAATCTCAGGAATAAAAATTGGTGGCATAAAATTTTTCGTTTATCCTGGATTAGGTCACCGAGCAGTTTTAGTTTTAAAAGGAAAGAAAATTTCCGGGAAAATTGGCGATAGTGATCCTCATAAGGTTGGAGTTAAAGTAAGGAAGATAATTACTACCGATAACTCAGAAGAAGCAGCCAAAACCGCTACAGCTTTAGAGGAATATCTCTTAAAATCTTATGAGATTTTAAAAAAGCATCCAATAAATTTAGAAAGAATTAAAAATCGGATGTTACCAGCCAACTTTTTACTTGAAAGGGGAGCGGGAACATATTTTAAAGTCCCGAGCTTTAAAGAGAAATTTGGACTTTCGGCTGCTTGTATTGCTGGAGCGCCACTCTATAAAGGAATTGGTCAGTTTTTAGGAATGGAAATAATTTCTGTCCCGGGAGCTAATGGACTAGTAACCTCAGACCTTAGGGGAAAATTTGAAAAGGCAGTAGAGCTTTTAAAGTCTGGAGAAAAAAGATTTTTAGGCCGCCGAAATTTTGACTTTGTTTTTCTTCATATTAAAGCGACTGATACCTTAGGAGAAGATGGGAACTGGCAAGCTAAAAAAGATTTTATCGAAAAAATTGATAAAGCCTTTACTGGGATAAATTTTTTAAAAAATTTTGTAATTGTGGTAACCGCTGATCATTCTACCCCATGTGAACTAAAAGACCATTCGAAAGACCCAGTACCGATTATGATTTATGATGGAATTAATCGCGATTATATTAAAACTTTTGGAGAAA
>CAYFWR010000069.1:0-3056 GCA_964346865.1 uncultured Candidatus Saccharibacteria bacterium | reverse complement strand
ACCTACTTTCTCTTTATTTTTCTCAATTCAGAAAATGGACTTTCTTCTTTTGATTTTCGACATCGACAGTTTTTCTTCTTTAAGTCTTGGCCACAATATGGACATAAACCTTTGCAACCACTGCGACATAAAGGCTGCATCGGAACTCTAACCAAAATTTCCTGTCGTATCGGTTCGGTGATATCAATTGTAAAGTCTTTTTTAACTTTTAAACTATCTTCATCTTTAGCAACATCCGGCAAAAAATAATAAGTTTGTTCAAACTTTAACGGCAAATCAATCAAGTATTTGTTAAGACACCGAACACAAGTTAACCCAACCTTAACTTTAAGATCAAAGTCAACCAAAAGTCTATCTTCTAACTTGGTGATTTTCAAACTTCCATCGACTGGACCTTTAATCAAAACTTCCCCATTCAAATCTCCTATTTCGTAAGAAACTGGGGAATTAAGAGTTGTGCCAATCTCTTTGTTAAGAAGATCCTTAACGGAAATGTCCATTTTAATGGAATTTAACAAAATGATTTTACCCTATTTTTGGTGATTATACAAGAAAAAAGTCAGAAATTAAACAACAATGTTTATCAATTTTTTTCTCTCGCCTGGCTTAGAAACAAAGATAACTCTTTTTATCGACTTCCCTTTAAGCCATTCTTTTATCTTGGTGCTTTCTAAAGCCGCTTTTTTAGCTTGATCTTCTTTAATATCCGAAGGAACAGAAATTGTGTCACGAACCTTCCCATTTACCTGAACTACTAAAGTAATAACTTCTTCTTTAATTAATTTTTTATCATATTTTGGCCAGCTCTCTTTGAAAATACTTTCTTTATTACCTAATCTCTGCCATAATTCTTCAGAAATATGAGGGGTAATTGGAGCTAAAAGAATAACTAAAGTTGAAACTGCTTCTCTGTAAATTTTTAGGCCTTCGGTAAAAGAAAGTCGACTTTGAACTGAAGTTAAAAAGTTAACATATTCCATCAAGGTACTTAAGGCGGTATTAAACCTAAATCCTTCAAGATCTAAAGTAACTTTTTTTATAGTCTGATGAATCCTCCGAGTAATTTCTGTTTTAGTCTCTTTTAGTTTGGAGTTAGAAGAATTTTGGGGTTTTGGCTCTGTTTTTTGAGTCTCAATAATTCTCAAGGAAATATTCCAAGCCTTATTTAAAAACCGAGAGACTCCCAAAACCCCATTAGGATCCCAGGGGCCTCCTTCGTCATAAGGTCCCATAAAGCAAAGATAGGCTCGAACTGTATCAGCGCCGTATTTTCTAACATATTCATCGGGGTCAACTACATTCCCCCGTGACTTACTCATTTTTTGACCATCAGGACCCAAAATTGTCCCTTGGTTAAAAAGCCGAGTAAATGGCTCATCAAAATTAACTAATTTTTCATCATACAAAACTTTGGTAAAAAATCTGGAATACAAAAGATGAAGTACCGCATGTTCGGCCCCGCCAATGTACTGGTCAACTGGAAGCCAAAAGTCAACTTTTTCTCTATTGAAGGGCCCTTTTTCATAATTAACATCGGTATAACGTAAATAATACCAAGATGAACAAACAAAAGTATCTAAAGTATCAGTCTCTCTTTTAGCTTTTTTATCACATTGAGGACACTTAGTATTAATAAAATTTCTAACTTCTTTTAGGGGTGATTCTCCAGTTGGCTTAAATTTAACTCCCAAAGGTAAAACTACTGGGAGGTCTTTCTCTGGGACTGGAACTGTTCCGCATTTTTCGCAGTAAATAATAGGGATAGGCGCCCCCCAATATCGTTGCCGAGAAACAAGCCAATCCCGAAGTTTATAATTAACAGATTCTTTAGCTAATTTCTTTTTTGCTAACCACTTAACAATTTCTTTAGCGGCCTTTTTATTACTGACGCCATCGAATTTTTGTGAATTAATTAAGGCCCCTTCGCCAATATAAGCTTCGGTTAGTTTATGACTCTTACCATTAGGACTAACAACCTCAACAATTGGTAAATCAAATCTTTTAGCAAATTCAAAGTCTCGCTCGTCATGAGCCGGAACAGCCATAATTGCTCCAGTTCCATAACTGGTAAGAACATAATCTGAAATCCAAATTGGGATTTTTCTGCCATTTACTGGATTTATCGTATACGAACCAATAAAAACTCCGGTCTTTTCTTTAATTTCGGCCATTCTTTCTAATTCAGTCTTTCCTTTTGTCTTTTTAATATAACTTTCTACTTTCTTTTTCTGTTTATTTTTTGTTAACTCAGAAACTAAAGGATTCTCTGGTGCCAAAACCATATAAGTTGCTCCAAATAAAGTATCAGCTCGAGTAGTAAAAACTTCAATATATTTATTTTTTTTACCATCAATTTTAAATTTAACATCAGCTCCTTCACTTCTTCCGATCCAGTTTTCTTGCATTATTTTAATTTTCTCCGGCCAATCGATTTTTTTAAGTCCAGAAAGTAGTTTTTCGGCATATTTAGTGATTTTAAAAAACCACTGTTCTAACTCTTTGGTAACAACTTCAGTTTCGCATCGCTCGCATTTTCCTCCAACTACCTGTTCGTTAGCAAGACTAGTATTACAAGAAGGACAGAAATTAACTGGGGATCTCTTTTTATAGGCTAATCCTTTTTTGTACATCAAAAGGAAAAACCATTGAGTCCACTTGTAATAATCTGGTTCTGAAGTAATAACTGACCGCGACCAATCATACGTCGGCCCAAAGCTTTTAAGTTGTCTGGTCATTTTCTCGATATTTTTGTAAGTCCATTCTTTGGGGTCTAAGTTGTGTTTTATGGCCGCATTTTCAGCCGGAAGTCCGAAGGCATCAAAACCAACAGGGTGTAAGACATTTTTTCCCTTCATTAAGCTAAACCGTGCCACAGTATCGCCAGGACCAAAGTTATACCAATGACCAACATGAAGATCTCCCGAAGGATAAGGAAACATTACCAAACAGTAATATTTATTTTTCTTTCGATCTTCTTTAGTCTTATAGAGTCTAAGTCTTTCCCAGATTTCTTGCCATTTCTTTTCTATTTTTTTATGATCATACTTTTCACTCAT
>CAYFWR010000068.1:0-3138 GCA_964346865.1 uncultured Candidatus Saccharibacteria bacterium | reverse complement strand
TTAAGGTTACTGAAAATGAAGAAAAAACTAAAAGCGGCATTATTTTACCTGACTCTGCTAAAGAAAAGCCGGAACAGGGGAAAGTAGTAGCAGTTGGAAAAGAAGTTAAAGAGATCAAAGAGGGCGATGTAGTAATGTTTACTAAATATGGCCCAAATGAAATAAAGGTCGAGGGCGAAGAACTTTTAATCGTTAAAGAAGAAGATATCTTAGCAATTGTTAAATAGTATTAATATAAGAGTCCCGACTCCACTTTTATTACGTCGGGATCTCAACCCCTGAAAGGAATAATTTTAAGGTCAGGGGATTTCGAGAGGTAAAAATGGCTAAAGAATTACAATTTAGTGAAGAAGCAAGAATTAATCTTAAAAAAGGCGTCGATACTGTGGCTGATGCTGTTAAAGTAACCTTAGGACCTAAAGGGCGAAATGTAGTTTTGGATAAACAATATGGTGCCCCAACTATTACTAATGATGGAGTTACTATTGCCAAAGAAATTGAATTAGAAGACCCTTTTTCTAATATGGGAGCTCAGCTTATTGTTGAAGCAGCTTCTAAGACTAATGATGTTGCTGGTGACGGGACTACTACCGCTACTCTTTTAGCTCAAGCAATCATCAATGAAGGCTTAAAGAATGTTGCCGCCGGAGCCAATCCAATGGGGCTAAAACGCGGCATTGAAAAATCAGTCAAAAAGGTGGTTGATGGGCTTAAAAAAGAAGCTAAAAAAGTCACGGGGAAAGAAGAGATTGCTCAAGTAGCTTCAATTTCGGCTAATGATCCTGAAATTGGTAAGCTTATAGCCGAAGTAATGGATATGGTGGGAAAAGACGGAGTGATTACAGTTGAAGAATCTCAGACTTTAGGTTTAGATAAAGAGATTGTTGAAGGAATGCAGTTTGATCGAGGTTATATTTCTCCTTATATGATAACTGATATGGCTCGGATGGAAGCAGTTTTTGAGCATCCCCAGATTTTGATTACTGACAAAAAAATCTCTGCCATTGGCGATATTTTGCCGCTTTTGGAAAAGATGTCTCAGGCAGGTAAAAAAGACTTGGTAATTATTGCCGAAGAAGTTGAGGGAGAAGCTTTAGCTACTTTAGTAGTTAATAAATTAAGAGGTTCTTTTAATACTCTTGCGGTTAAGGCGCCTGGATTTGGTGACCGAAGAAAAGAAATGTTGGCTGATATTGCCGTGATGACCGGGGGACAGGTGATTTCCGAAGAGGTCGGAATGACTTTGGAAAATGTTGAGCTTGATATGTTGGGTGAAGCCAGAAAAGTTATTGCTGATAAAGACAATACCACTATTATTGAAGGAAAGGGAAATGAACACGAAGTTAAGAGTCGAGTGGAACAAATTAAAACTCAACTTAAAGAGACTACCAGCGATTTTGATAAAGAGAAACTACAAGAAAGATTGGCGAAATTAGCTGGCGGCGTGGCGGTTATCAAAGTTGGAGCGGCAACTGAGGTAGAGCAAAAAGAAAAACAACATCGAATTGAAGACGCTCTTTCCGCTACCCGAGCCGCCGTTGAAGAAGGGATTGTTCCTGGAGGCGGAGTAGCTTTTCTTGATGTTGTAAATACTTTGGATGAGCTTAAAATTGAAGGAGATGAGTTAACCGGAGTCTCAATTCTAAAAAAGGCTTTAGAAGAACCAATCCGCCAGATTGCTGAAAATGCTGGTAAAGAGGGTTCGGTTGTAGTTGATGAAGTAAGAAGAAAAGATAAAGGGTTTGGTTATGATGCTGAAAAAAATCAGTATGTTGGCATGATTAAAGCGGGAATTATTGACCCTTTGAAGGTAACTCGAAGCGCGCTTCAAAATGCCGCATCAGTGGCGGCGATGCTTCTGACTACCGAAGCGGTGGTTGGCGAACTTCCCGAGAAAGAAGCTCCAGCGGCACCAGGTGGAATGCCTGGGGGAGGCCTGCCCGGCGGAATGGGATACTAATCCTTCGATTACACTCAGGACAAGAAAGTTAAAAGTTTTCCCGACGACTACATTAAAATATAAATCAATGTTGTCGGGATCCCGATTCCCTTAGTTTTAAAAAATTAATGAGAACGTCGGGGAAAATTTAAAGTTCAAAATTGGGGGCCGACGTAAAGTCGGCCTCTTTAAGTTGCAAAAAATTTAAAAAGTAGTATTATTTTTCTTATCTTAGCTTTTACTCTTGACTTTTTAAGCTTGTTATGATAAGCTGATGTATTCAATTTTGATCGCACCCGAAATGATTTTGGGGGTTTGAAAATAGAAGATAAAGAGATATAAAGGAGGAATTGAATTGTTAAAGATTGTAATAATCGTTGGGTCAGTCCTTCTTATAGTCGGTTTATTGCTGTGGTTATTAAAGCGATGGTGGGAAAAAAGTTGGGAAATTGATCTTTTTGAAGGCGAAGAGATATGGAGTCTTCTATACGGATATCCTAATGATTCAGAAGAAGACTTGGGGGAGGGATTAAATTAAAGTTTTTGTTAGCTTTTTCCGAAAGTTTCTCTAAACTTCTTGTCGAACTTGATTCAAATTTGGTAGCCGCAATAGCTATTAGTGGCTTACTAGTTTTGGTCTTGTTGATATACTCTATTCGGCCCAGGAAGCCGAAGAGAAAGATCTATAATTGGCAGGAGAAATAGACATTCTAAAGGAGGCGATAAGATTGACAGCAGTAAATAAAAATAATAACAGGATTGGGTTAGGAATTCTTTCTCCTGAATGGATAAATGAATTCTCGGGAGGAGATAACTCTCAATTGGCCGAAGATCAGAGAGAGACTAAACCATTGGAAGACCCATGGTCACCAGAGCTTTTCTGGCCGGCCTGTCACTTTTATAAAAGGTCAAGAATCCTAGATATTATTCGAGATTCTGAGATTGAATTTTTTTGGACTTTTGGAAGTTGAAAGGAGAAAAGATGTCGTGGATTAAAAAAAATAAAGACATTATTTTTCTTTTTTTGGTCGTTTTTTTAATTGATATATATCTCTTCTTTTTTTCTTTTCTACCAAATAGGTAGGACTTCGGGAATAGTTAGGCCTCAGGAAACTTTTTAAAGCCCTGGGGCTTTTTTATTTCTCTAATCCTTGAAGCAAAAGAGGAGTCGGAGTAATATAGGTGTGTCGGGGACTAGT
>CAYFWR010000067.1:0-3368 GCA_964346865.1 uncultured Candidatus Saccharibacteria bacterium | reverse complement strand
TGGGCTACTTTTAACCAAATTACCAATGAACTGGTAGCTAATACTAATTTTTATCCGGCTCTTGGTAACCACGAAAGAGATTCTCAACTCTTTTACAGCAACTTTGAATTGCCTAATAATGAACAGTGGTACTCAGTTAACTCCAATAGTATCCATTTTATAATTTTAGACAGTAACAAAAGTCTTGCTATTGGATCCTCTCAGTATATCTGGTTAGAAAATGATCTTAAAAATATCGGAGAGAAAATTAAATTTACAGCTGTTATTTTTCACCACCCTCCTTTTAACACCGGGATGCATGATGAAGATGAACAAGGATTAAAAAATAGTATTGTTCCGTTATTTGAACAGTATGGCGTTGATGTTGTTTTTAACGGTCATGATCATAATTACGAAAGGTCTTTGTCTAACAATATCTATTACATTGTTACTGGCGGAGGAGGGGCTCCTCTTTATGAGCAGAAAAGAGAAAGCTCAGCAAGTCAAAAATTTGTCAGCACCTATCACTATTGTTTGCTCGAAATACTTAATAATGAATTAATAGTCAGTGTTTTTGATTTAGAGTCAAAGTTAATTGATAAGGTTACAATAAAAGGTGGTTAGAGTTAAGTAAAAAGTCCAGAGTAAAAAATGAAAAAGTTTATAAAAATTACAGCTCTAATATTTCTGGTTATTTTGGTAGCTATTACAGCTACCTATTTAGTTTTTAGATTACTTCCTCCAAAGAAAATTTCTAATACTGAAAGGTCGGGATTAATTTTTAAAGATGAGATTTGGTCTGGAACCATTTGGGTTAAAAGTCCTGTGGTAGTCCCAAAAGGAATAACTCTTACAATAGAACCCGGCACAGTCGTTAAATTTAAGCATGACAGAAATTACAAAACATTTAATAAAGCTAACCTAAAAATAAAAGGAGGGACAGTTAAAGCCATTGGGACAAAAGATGAAATGATTTGGTTTACCTCTGATGCCTCTCAGCCAATTAATGGTGACTGGTGGGGAATTTCATTACACGATTCAACTGATAGTAAATTTGACTATACAATTGTTGAGTTCGGCGAGATGGGGATTGAGCAGTTTGATTCAGCCGTACCAGTGACAAATTCAATTATCAGATGGTCAAATGCTGAGGGGCTTTATGCTGAACGATCCGAACCAATTTTTAGAAATAATACCTTCTATGGAAACGGTTATCATGATATTGCTTTAGAACAATACAATAAAAATGTTCAAATATTAAATAATATATTCAAAGATAGTAATTATGGGATTCATCATGAAAAAACTGAATCTTATATAGAGGGGAATTATTTTAAAAATTATAAAAATGAAGTAATTAGCGCCGGTATGGAATCTAATATTGTTATTAAAAAGAATAGATTTGAAGAAATAAGTATTGAGAAAGCTATATCTATTGGCCCAAATTCTACTGCAAAGATCGAAGATAATGATTTTGGGGATGGGAGCGTTTCGATTCCTCAGTTTGATTACCAAGATATAAAAAATTATGATTTAGGGTATATTCCAGGGGACCCAGAAGATAAATTCCCTTATATTTATGATGAAGTAGATGAAACAAGAAGAACAATTAAAAAAATTGGAAAGAATCTTAGTTTTGGTTGGGCTCTTGTTTATGCCGAAAACTTTCTTTGGAGATTTAGTCTTGGTAGTGGCGAAATTGGGAAATCTCTTGATTTTATAAAAGTAGATCCTACAACTGGAGACTTTGAAAGATTTGGTAATGATGAAATTATGAATCCCAGAGGACTAACCTGGGATGGAGAGTATTTTTGGGTAAATGATTTTAGTCTTTTGAAAATATTTAAGTTTGAATTAGCCGGATATTATATTAAAATCGTTGATTCATTTGATATCCCAGAAAAGGAAAAAGGAGGAACTTCTGGCTTAACGACTGATGGAGAATTTTTATATCTTCGTAGTCGGGATAACTCAAAGGTTTATAAACTTAATAAAAAAGGAGATCTTGTTGATAAAATTCAGATGAAGGGTGGTACTTTAGTTTGGACTGGTAAATATTTTTGGACCGCTGGCGGCTGTGAAAAAGGGATATGTAAATATACAGAAGATGGGAAGCTTGTTGGCGAGATATACCCTCCAGCAAAAGATACTTGGGCAATAGCTTGGGATGGGAAATATTTATGGACAATTCAAAGAACCTGTGAGATGTGGAATGACTCCAAAATTTATCAGATAGAAATTTTAGATGATTCTTTGAGATAGTCTGAAAATATCAAGGAGACGGCGACGGAGTAGTATAATACATTTATTAAAAAAAGCTCAACAAAACTCTCCAGAATTTCTCTGGAGTTTTTTATTAGAATTCGAAATTGACAAAATAATTTAGTGGCTTATAATAAAATATCAGTTCTTATAAGGAATGAACCTTACCAAATATATTTGAGTAGTTCTTGGAGATAAGGAGGATGGGGAGATGGATGAAAAAACAAGGATATTTTTTGAGACTCATGAAAAGTTTCCAAAATGGATATGTGATGATAACAAGGATACGTATGGTTTTGAAATTAGTTGGAGATTACCAGAAATCTACAAAAAGCATGCCGATAAGATTTGGCGTTGTCCGAAACTCATTGAGCAGATAGTAGAAAAATGCAAGCTGGTTTTAAACTCTGGCCAGTTTGACATCGATATTGTCAATCTTAGTTTTGATCAAAGAGGTTTGACTATTGATGTCTATCCCGGAGATGCTTGTGGAGTTTACCCTGATTCTAATGGCAAAAGTTACAGTTGTCATAATGTCGATTCTCCAAGACAGTGTTTTAGTCTGTATTTTTTCTTGATTACTGCTTTAGACGAGATCTTTAAAATGATAGCAATGTGGGAAGATAATCATGAAACTGGATTAGTAGGACATACAGAAGTAACTTCTTTTCGCTTACAAAGATCTTTGGCATCTAAGCCTTATAAACTTTGGGAAATCAAGGACTGGGATCT
Organism: uncultured Candidatus Saccharibacteria bacterium; assembly: GCA_964346865.1. Classification (GTDB taxonomy): domain Bacteria; phylum Patescibacteriota; class CPR2; order CAYFWR01; family CAYFWR01; genus CAYFWR01. The sequence goes on along the minus strand of CAYFWR010000067.1, from coordinate 395 downwards.
TAAAAGAGTAGGTGTAGCTTTTGCTAGAACAAATGAAGAGGCAGAAGATGTGGCTTCTGGAGTGTTAGGTAAAAATGAGTGTCAATCTCCTATATCAACGTTAAACAAACCCCGTTTTCTGTCTCCTTTTTCTGTGTTTGAAATAGAAGTCATTTTTGAGGGGGATTTTCCTCCAAAGACCTATAAAGTGATTACTGACAGTTCATATGATGCTAAAGAAATAGTGGAGGAAAATTTAGAACGCCAACCTGCTCTTTCTCCTGTTAAGGAAATTAAAGTAAAAGAGAAAGGCGAGCCGATTCAACCTATAATATTGAACAAAGTTGGTGGTTAAACTAAGGCCCATTTAGGGTAAGTCGTAAAACGCACCTAAATGGGCTTTCATTTGCCTTAAA
>CAYFWR010000066.1:0-3664 GCA_964346865.1 uncultured Candidatus Saccharibacteria bacterium | reverse complement strand
TTTCTCTTAGAGTCTCAGGTTTAATATCAGGGACAAAAGCCTTTTCCCAAAGGCTCTGGTGAGAACTTTTTTTCTTTTTAGAATAGTATTTTCGAGGCCGTCCTGGCCGACGATGTCTTGGCATGTTTCTTCCTCGCTGTCATTCCCGCGAAAGCGGGAATCCAAGTCTTGAATATTCGCGACCTAATTCCTGCCTACTGGCAGGCAGGCGTGACTATAATTCGCGACTATCTGTATTATAATACTTAGTTTAAGTTTTAGGAAGAGTACCTTAATAAAAAGAGAGAGATCTACTTAGGTCGTTCGGCCAACCCACTATGGTATATTATTATTGACCTTTCTTTATAATTATGATAAATTAACAATGAAACGGGCGGGAAAAGATTATAAAGCTCATCGAACTAAAAAGATTAAAAGCCTTAAGGAATTAAGAAAATAATATCTATGGAAAAAGTCAATATTTTAAAATATACGGCTATTTTTGAGCCAGAAAAAGATGGTGGCTATTCCGTTTCTGTCCCTGCCTTGCCTGGTTGCTTTTCCGAAGGAGCTACCTTTGAAGAAGCTAAAAGAAATATCAAAGAAGCTATCCAATGCCACTTGGAGAGTCTGCTTTTAGACAATGAGGAAATCCCTATTGAAGGCGAAGAAGTGATTACCTCAACAGTAGTCCTTACTGAAATCAAGCCAAAAGAAAAAGTAAAAGTATGACCAAACTCCCTCAAATCAAAGCTAAAGAAATAATTAAGGTTCTTAAAAAGAGGGGGTTTATTTTATATCACCAAGTTGGTAACCATGCTACCTTCAAAAGATCTTCTGATAATCGCCGAGTCACTATCCCTATTCATCCTGGCAAAACTATAGCCAAAGGCACTCTTTTAAATATCCTCAAACAGGCCGGAATTTCCCAAGAAGAACTTAAAAAACTTCTTAAATAATTCTCAAAGAGCGAGCTTTCAAACCTTGTAATCAAGACTAATCTTGAATTCAACTCTCGTTGAAGCCAAGATCGGGGTTCTGCCTGCCCGCCGAAGCTTTAGCGAAGGCGGGTGTTTCTGTGATCAGGAAAGAAAAAGGAAAGATGTGCTTGTACTTAGATCGTTCCGCCACAACCCACTAAGTATATTATTATTGACCTCTCTTTATAATTATGATAAATTAACAATAGACTGAGGTTAACTATGAGTTCACTTAGTATTACAATTAAATCTCGCGACAAAGATAAAAAAAAGATTTTAATTGAGATGGATGCCAACAGATTTGAAAGATTAGCCGCCAATCTTGGTTTTTTTAATAGTGATTTTTTAAAGAGTCTTGATCGGGCGGAAAAAGATTACAAAACTCGCCGAATCAAAAAGATTGAAAGTCTTAAAGAATTAAGAAAATAATTTATGACTGAAATTTTTATTACTGAGGAGTTTCAGAAGCGCTATCAAGATTTACCAAAAACCATTCAAAAGAAAGCAGAAAAGAAAGAAAAAATTTTTCGTCAAAACCCCTTTCATCCCTCTCTCCACACTGAGAAATTAGAACCTAAATCTAAAGAAGTGTGGAGTTTTCGTATTGATCGAGAATATCGAATTTTGTTTAAATTTATCAATCCTAATGAGGTAGTCTTTCTTGCTTGTGGCCATCACAACTGGATTTATCGTTATAAGTTTTGAGAAAAGAAAAAAGGAGAGATGTCCTAAATATCCTAAATAAATTGGATATAAGAGACAGAGCTCTCCTCTGTTTGGCTTTGAGAAGATTTTTTGCAACTCCACCGCGTCGGGTACCTTCATGGAGTTCTTATATTTTTCTGTTCCTTAAATTCCTTCTTGGGTTTATCTTATAAAAGATAGTTACCAAAATTTGGGACTTTTTTCCCGCAAGAAGGAACTTTTTCTTTGAGCAGGATTTTTAATTTTATAAGAAGAGCAAAATTTAGCTCTTCTTATAAAATGTATAGGCCCCTGTACCTATCCTTGCGACCTCGGCCGCAATTAGGTGCAAAAGAGCCCACTTTAGGTCCTGCCCAAACATCTTGTCACCTCCGTATTCTTCCTCTTTTGAGAGGAAGGTTTCAATTTCGGATAGTGGCTGGAATTTACCACTATCCACTGCTGTTCCTACAAGAAATAACTTCTTTATTTTAAATTCTTTCTTATGGAACAAACGGATATTTATCCGCACCGCCGTTCCGTAGCGGTTGGGCTGAACCCTCACCTCAGCCCATCTCCAGCTTCGATAATCTGGCTGTACGTGGTACAGCCTCTCATCGAGACTGGTGTTGTGTACTGACAGGACTTTTTCCATCCTGTCTCCACCTCCCTTTTTTTCTTCCCGAAATCGGGACAATCGCTTTGACTCTTTCTCTGCCATCGCTGGTTCAGAGTGCCAAAGCGAGAAACTTGCGGAAAACAACTCTTTGCTGCGAAGCAGCGATGAAAAGAATATCAATAAGTAATAATCAATAATCGCCTCATCGCTACTCCGCAGTCGCTTATTCAGCTTTCAAAGAACTTTCTTTCCTTTAAATCAAACTTATTTCTTAATCTATCATCAACTTTAATACGACATTATAACATAAAAGGAATCATTTGTCAACCCCAATTTACTTCAAATTAGTACAGGACGTTCACATCTTGGACACTTTTAGACAACTAACTAATAATGAAAGGAGCTAAAAGTGGAGAAGATGATGACCAAAGAACAACTAGTAATCTACGGGGTAAAACTAAGATTAGCTTGGTTTAGAAAAACTTTAGAATTAGGGTCTGTAACTGAAGCTTGTAAGTATTATGGGATTGAAAGAAGCACTTTCTACTATTGGTATTCAAGATGGATTACTCGAGGTAAAAGCATTAAATCACTCTATGATAGACCAAGAGCTAGAAAAACATTTCCTAAGATTTTAAGTGATGATCAAATTAATCTGATTCTAAAAGTAAGGGAAGAAACAAAGGGAGGTAAACATACCATCAAGTATGTCATAGAAAGAGATTACAAACTTTTTGGGATTTCAGAATGGAGTATTAATGAAGTATTAAGAAAAAACAATCTGCTTAAAAAGAGGAAGGGAAAGAAGAAAAGAAAAAGAAATTATGATCTTTATCCCTATAGGCCGGGAGAGATTGGACAACTTGATGTTAAACACTACAGAAGATTTGCTTATCAATACTCACTTCTAGATATGGCTACCAGAATTAAGTTTAAGATGGTCTTTAGTAGAGCCTATCCTCTTAATTCAGTTGTCTTTATTGAATACGCCCAGAAATTCTTTGAACCAATCTTTCGCTTTAAAACAATCAGAACTGATCAAGGGACTGAATTTACATATTCTATGTTTGCTCATGTTAAAAAACCTCATCCTTTTGAAGAATGGTTAAAGAGACGTAAGATTAATCATCAGATTGTTTGTTCTGCTCCTTACTTAAATGGTAGGGTTGAGAAGTCACATCGAGCTGATAAGTATATGATGGCTGAAGTTAATTGGAGTGATATAATAGCTTTAAAAAGAGAAACAATGAAAGACTGTATCTATTATAATACTAAGAGACCTCATTATGCTCTTTCTATGAAAACACCTTTAGAATATCTGCAAAGTATTAAAGGTTACAAAAACAAGGAGCCGGACTTTAAGATATTAACATTAGTGTCCTAAATGTGACCGTCCAGCACC
>CAYFWR010000065.1:0-3701 GCA_964346865.1 uncultured Candidatus Saccharibacteria bacterium | reverse complement strand
AAAGATCAACTCTCTTTTAGGCGACCTAATGAAAAGGAAGGGGATTGTGGGGGGATCAGATAAGAGTAAGTAAGCAACTTTGCTGGATAAAGAATTTTCTGTAAAATATTAATATGTCAAAAATAACTACTAAATTTGTTTGCCAAGCCTGTGGACAAGAATTTAGGCGATGGCAAGGAAAATGCGACCAGTGTGGTGAATGGAATTCCTTGGTTGAGACCGTAGTACAAACTAGAGCCCAGAGCTCAAAGCTCAGGACTCAGAGGATAACTACTCAGAAATTAAGCGAGGTATCCGACCTTAATTTTAAAAGAACCCAAACCGGAATTTTAGAATTTGATCGAGTTTTAGGTGGTGGTATTGTTCCTGGTTCACTCATTTTAATTGGTGGAGATCCGGGGATTGGGAAATCAACATTAGGTTTGCAGGTTGCCGCTCAATTGGTAACTAAAGACAAACAGACAAAAGTTTTGTATATAAGTGGGGAAGAATCAATAAATCAGATTAAAATCCGAGCTTCGCGACTAAAAACAGATTCATCAAATCTTTTAGTTGTTTCGGAGACTAATATCGAAGGTATTATTGATTTAGCAACTAAAGAAAAGCCCAACTTTTTAATTGTCGATTCGATCCAGACAATGTATTCCGAGGAGCTAATGGGGATGCCAGGGAATGTTGGTCAGGTCAGTTTTTGTGCTAACAGACTAATGGAACTGGCGAAAAAGGAAAGCATCGCCACTTTTATTATTGGTCACGTCACAAAAGAAGGAAGTGTGGCTGGCCCTCGGGTTTTAGAACACTTAGTTGATGTCGTATTATATTTAGAAGGGGAAAGATATGGTGGTTTCAGAATTCTTCGAGGAGTGAAAAATCGGTTTGGTTCTACAAACGAAGTAGGAATTTTTGAAATGACCGAAATAGGACTAATTGAAATTTCTAATCCCTCAGCCTCTTTATTGGAAGAGAGGATTAAAGATGCCTCCGGATCTGTAGTTTTGGCAACAATGGAAGGGACTCGACCACTTTTAGTTGAAGTTCAAGCCTTAACCTCGACAACTTCATTTGGTTATCCTAAAAGAGCGGCGTCAGGAGTTGATTTAAATCGACTTAATCTATTAATCGCAGTTTTACAAAAAAGATTAGGATATGCCTTGCAAAATCAGGATAGTTATGTCAATATAGTAGGAGGGTTGAAAATTAGAGAGCCGGCAGTTGACTTAGCAATAATAGTTGCCCTTACCTCGGCATATAAAAACAAAAAAGTTTACCAAGATTTAATAGTTTTTGGTGAAGTGGGTCTTTCAGGAGAAATTAGAAAAGTTTCTAATGTCGAACGCCGTCTAAAAGAAGCCGAGAAGCTAGGCTTTAAAAGATCTTTAACAGCTAAAAGATCGGCGTTTAGTAAATCCGAGACAAAAATCAAAGTATTAGAAGCAAGGACAATTAAAGAAGCAATCGAGATGGTTCTTACTTAAAAAAAGAAATTAATTGAAATTAGTGTTTATAATTTAGAATTTTAAAAATAAGCACCTTAAAATATAAATTAACTATTTACTATTAGCCGCAAGCTTTAGTATTACAGGAGGGATTATCTATGAATTTTATCCTTATCGTTTTTATCTCTTTTATCCTTTTCTTATTTATGCTCTGGGGGTTGGCCAAGTTGGTTAAACTCTCTTCCAATATCTTATTTATTGGAGTAATTGGAGCTATTGTAGGCGTAATTGTCGGTGGACTGATTGCCTATCCTCTAACTAAATTACCAGGTGACTTTGGGGTTTGGCTTCCAATAGTAGTTATGTTTTTGGTAGTTTCGGGGAGTATCACCCTGTTTTTAGCGAAAAAAGAAACTATTACTTCTTTTTTCGGCATTGTTGATCGAATTATTCCCAGGCCACCAACTAGTCATCGAGAAACAACTCATCAAAATGAGGTTCTTCTTGATACCTCAGCAATTATTGATGGGCGAGTTTTGGATATTGCCAAAACCGGCTTTATCCCAGGAAAGTTGTTGGTTCCTCGTTTTATTTTAACCGAACTTCAAAACATTGCTGACTCTCAAGATGACATGAAAAGAAGTCGGGGGCGTCGAGGTTTGGATTTGCTTGATGAAATAAAGCACAATGGTAAAGTGAAAGTCGAAGTTGTTGACGAAGAATTTCCTAAAATTAAAGAAGTTGATTCTAAGTTAGTTCAGTTGGCTAAAAAGAGAGGAACTGATATTTTGACTACTGATTATAATTTAAATAAGGTAGCTCGTTTTCAAGGAGTTCGGGTTTTAAATATTAACGAATTAGCAAATGCGATTAAACCAGTGGTCTTACCTGGTGAGAGATTAAAAGTAAAAATTGTTCAGTCAGGAAAAGAAAAAGACCAGGGGGTGGGGTATCTTCCAGATGGAACAATGATTGTGGTTGAAGGTGGCGATAAGATGATTGGGAAAGAATTGACTTGTGAAGTAAAAAGGGTTTTTCAGACAGTTGCTGGAAAGATGATTTTTGTTATCCCGAAAACAAAGAAAGATAAAAATAGTAGTTATTAGTTATCTCTGGCCCGACAAAGCGGAGTGGGACAGATAGGAATCAGTATGATATCTTTTGGGAATATTGAGGTCAAAAAAGATGTTCCGTTGGCTCCTTATACTTCTTATAAAATCGGAGGACCAGCGGAATATTTTTATGAGGCAAGAAATCTTGAGGATTTAGTAAAGATAATTAAAGAAGCTACAAGAAAAAAGGTTCCCTTTTTAATTTTAGGACAAGGGACCAATATTCTTATAAGCGACAAAGGATTAAAAGGATTAGTTGTTATCAATCGTTGTCAGAAATTTAATGTCAAAGGTGATATAATTTTTTCTGAATCAGGAGTTTTATTAACCCAGTTAGTTAGAGAATTAGCAGAAAAAAATTTGGGTGGTTTAGAGTTTTTGGCCAATATTCCAGGGACAGTTGGAGGAGCGATTGTTGGTAATGCCGGAAGTTATGGAAAGTCCATTAGTGATATTCTTACATCAGCCAAAATACTTTTACCAGATGGTAAGATTGATAAGTTCGAAAGGGATTTCTTTGAATTTGACTATCGAAACAGCAAATTAAAAAAGGGGAATTTTGGAGTTATTCTTTCGACTGAAATAAAAGTTGACAAAAAGCCAAAAGAAAAGATTGTTGAAGAAATAGAAAAAGGCCAAAAACTAAGGCAGTCAAAACATCCCCAAGAATTTTCTTGTGGCAGTTTTTTTAAAAACATTGATATTAAACTTTTGCCAATGGAAGAAATTAAAAAATTCGAAGAATTTTTAATAGAAGGGAAGATTCCGGCAGGTAGACTAATCGAATCTTGTGGTCTTAAGGGCACCCAGATTGGCGGAGCAAAAGTTTCCGAAAAACATGCCAATTTTATTGTCAACTTGGGCCAGGCCAGGTGTTCAGATGTTTTGCGGCTGGCAGATATCGTTAAAAGAAAAGTCTTGGGAAAATTTGGAATAGAGCTAAAAGAAGAAGTTAAAGTTTTAGGAAATTTTTAATAGTCGCAGATTTATGCAGATTAAGACTAAGATCAATCGATAAAGGACTGGCTGAGATTGGACTCAATTTCTTTGTTTGTCTCTTTATTATTCTATATTTTTATAATTCCTCTTATTTTGAGGGTCTTTTTTTATTTTTCGGAAGTTGTATACTAAAAGTATAAAACATAAGGTTTTT
>CAYFWR010000064.1:1375-3860 GCA_964346865.1 uncultured Candidatus Saccharibacteria bacterium | reverse complement strand
GGATAATTAATATTTTATTATAATTTATATCTCAATCTGCTCTTTAGTTAGCTGAGATGTTTTAAATTATTCTAATTCTAACACAATCAACAATATTAATCGACTGTAATCTGTTCAATTCGTTTTATTAAATCCGCTACTAATCCGTTACGTTATAGACAAAAATGGAGTTGCCGATTATAGCCTCGGGTTTATAATTGTCTTCCAGCCAGGAGTAAGTCGGCATTCCTTCTTTTGGACCAAAGTACTTACTCATTTGCAAAAAGGTGGCAGAAACAGCAATCCAGCCGTTGGTTTCTCCATAGTTCGAGTGCCACTCTATAACTCTTGTATCTGGACTTCTATCTTTGATATTAACTTCTGGCACCCCTCCGCCAAAATAATCAACTTTAATCTCTTTGATATTATTTTCTTTTATATAAAGACCTAATCGGTTTAAGTCCTGCCCCCAGTCTAAATTCGAATCAACTAAATATTTGTAGCCATTTTTTGGACCACCGACAAATTCATTAAAATAAGACATATAGTGCGGATAAATTCTAAGAGAAGCAATCAAATACCATAAAAACAGCAAGGTAAAAATAGCCGGTTTAACAAGTAAGATTTTTTGTGATTTTACCTTCTTCCACCAATCTTTAATCGGGCCAACTACAATCCAATTAGCAACTTGACTTGTATAAATAAAGACAAAAGGAAGAATTGGTAAAAGATGGCGATATCCAATATTCAAAGATCCCCTAATACTTATATAAAAATAAAAAATAACTGGAATAATCAAAAGCCAATGTTCGAATTTAAACTGAATTTTCTTTCTAAGTAAGAGATAAGTAACAAGCAAGATTAAAATTAAGGTCAAAATTGGAGTTTTAACAAGAAAAGCAATTGGGAAATAATACCACCAACCCTTGGGTGAAAAATCTCCTAAAAGAAAGGCAGTGTGGCCGCCTCCAACATGGCCAATAACCATAAATAGTCCTAAAAGATACTGGGCTGCTGGTCGGGAAATATGAGCCATCCCCTTAAGAAAATCTCTAATTGCTATAGTTCTCGGATCGCCAGGTAAGAGCGACTGATCTATTAAAGTTTCTTGAACTGAAATTGGCATATTTTTAGTATGAAAATAGTAGATAGCCAAAACTACAAGCCCTGAAACAAAAAGCATCAAAAGAAAGTGCCAAGAAATTTTAAGGGTCTTCCGCCAAAAATCGCTAAAAACCTGATCAAACCAGCCCTTAAAGTCTCCTAGACTAAATTTAGTACCAACAAGATAAAATTTAATAAAAGCAATAATTATAAATGTTGGGATCAAAAGGACTGCCGAAAATTTTGCTGCTTGAGCCAATCCCAAGGCAACCCCTGAAATAACAAGATTCTTTCTACTTTGATCCTTAAGATATCGGCCGAAAAAATAGACGCTAAAAACATAAAAGAAAGCTATTCCTAAATCAGTAGTAACAAATCGGGAATGAGCAATCATATTAGGACAAAAAGAATAAAGAAAAACTGCCAAAACTGCGGCTTTTGAGCCAAAAAGCTCATTCGCCCATTTAAAGACAAGAAGCCCCAAAAGAACTGAGAGAATAATTATAGGAAGCCGACTCCAAAAAAACATTTGGTCATAATTATTCTCCGAATGATAAATAAATTTCCACCCAACTTCCCACTGATTATTGACATTCTCCCCCCCAGCGTTGCTTAACCAATAGATATGAGGAAAATTTAATCTCAAAAAAATCAGTGGGAAAGCTGCCAGATCTTTAATTAAAGGGGGATGTTCTGGATTAAGTCGAAAATCTCCATACACTAAATAAGAATAACCAGCCGGGATATGGGCAATTTCATCAACGATTCCCGAATCCCCTCTTGAAGAAAAGACCATAGTAAAAAACATTATCCCTAAAAAAAGGGAAACCAAAATTTTTACTAGATGTTTTTTTAAAAAAGACATTTCTTTTTTAAATTGGATTTATTAATATCTATTGAATAAATTATTTATTCAACTAAAATTTTTAGACCTCATCTTTAGTAATTTTTTCTTGTTGTATTGCCCTATTATTTTATACCACTTGATTCTAAGTAAGTCCTTCAGAGATTGAAGATAAGCCATAAAATTTATCTTACCTCCCCCAACCTCATGCCATTCAACAGGGACTTCCTTTATTTTGTAACCATGTACTTGGGCAATAGTCAAAACTTCCATATCAAATCCCCAACCACCGGTTTTTAAAAGACTAAAGATATCATCAGCGGCTTTTTTTGAAAAAATTTTAAAACCACATTGCGTATCTTTAACCCCTTTTACAGCTAGAATTTGAATCAATAAATTTGCTGTCTTCCCTAAAAGTTCACGATACCAAGCTCTCTTTACTTCAGTATGAATTTTGGAGGGATCAAGAAACCTCGAACCAATAACCACATCATATCCTTGATTTATAAAAGGTAAGGCGGAATCTAACTCTGTTATTTTTGTGGCTCCATCAGCATC
>CAYFWR010000064.1:0-1275 GCA_964346865.1 uncultured Candidatus Saccharibacteria bacterium | reverse complement strand
ATATTTGACATAACACCTCTATTTTTTTACTACATAGCTATAAAAAATCGTTTGTTCTGTTAATAATTCAGATTGATAAGAATCGTAAATTCCTTGGGGAAATTTTCTTCTAATTTCTTCAAGACTTTTTTTAGAAATATTATCAAAAACAAAAACTGTCTCTACCTGCGCAGAAAGGTCGTCCGTAACCTCTAATTTCTCAATATCGCCTGGTTTTTTAAAATCAAAAACATAACTATTATAAGATAAAAAGTTAAGAATTGGTAGTTTTTTATTGTCAATAAAAACAATTTTAGTTGTTTCTTTGGGTAGTTTTTTTAGATATTGATCAATCGCAATAACTTCTTCATTAAAAGTTTCGTAGGTATACGGAGATCTAGCATAAGCCACAAAATATCTTTTCCAATTGTAAAAAGTGGTGGCTAACAAAGCTAAAATAAAAACTCCTAAAATTCCTGAACGGACGGTTTTATTTAAAGGAAAAGTTTTTAGCCAGCGTTCTAAAACAAAAATAATAGAAATCGCTGCCAAAATATAAACCACTGGGAGCATACCAACAACTTTGGAAGAGTTAACCACTTCCCCCCAGACGGCCGGCAAAAGACCAAAACAAAGCCACAAAATAAGAAAAAGATTCTTAAGATGCGACTTAAATCTTCCAATCTTAAAAGCGATATACACTATTCCTAAAACAAAGGCAATACCGACTAATGGATCAAGCAAAGGCTCAATTCCTAAATTATGAGTAAAGTCGAGGTCTCCTCTTAAATTAAACAATAAAAGAGTATTAAACCCATTCTTTAGAATCTTAATCCCACTTGGTATGGCAAAAGATGATAAATTTTTGTAGATATAAATAAAAACTGGCGTGGCAATAACTAATATTAAAACAATACTTACCCCAAATTCTTTAATTATTCCAACATTTAATTTTCGACGAAAAAATCCTAAAAGAAACGGAGAAAAAAACGCTAAAATTAAAGGGAAAACAATAAAAAATGATGAGGTATAAAATCCTAAGCCTAAAACAAAGGCTGAGATAATATAATATACTTTCTTTTGAGTCCGAAGTGCCAAAGTAACAAGACAAAAAGCCAGGAGTAAAATAAAAGGAATCATCACTTCTGGAGCCACATTACGCGATAAGGTCACATGCCAACTAGAAATACTTAAAAGAAAGGAAGAAAGTAGAGCAACTTTAATATTGAACCATTCTTTAATAAAGACATATAAAAGTCCTACTGTTAGCACTCCAATAGTAAAGGATAATAACCG
>CAYFWR010000063.1:0-3938 GCA_964346865.1 uncultured Candidatus Saccharibacteria bacterium | reverse complement strand
ATGGGATTTTTAGACAAAATTTTTGGCGACCTAAATCAAAAAGCTTTAAATAAATATCAATCTTTAGTTTCTGAAATCAATAGCCTTGAGTCAAAATACAAAAAACTAAAAGACAAAGAAATTAAATCAGAAATTGGGGGGATCAAAGAAAAGATTGATAAAAGGCTTGAAATAGAAGGAGTTAAAAAAATTAAAGATCACAAAGAAAAGACTCAGGCAGAAACTAAAGTTTTAGATGAGTTTTTGCCGCCTGTTTTTGCTTTGGTAAGAGAAGCTTCAAAAAGAACTATTAAACAGCGCCATTTTGATGTCCAACTTTTGGGGGGAATTGTTCTTCATAAAGGTAAGATTTCAGAAATGAAGACTGGGGAAGGGAAAACCTTGGTGGCAACCTTAGCAGTTTCTTTAAACGCTTTGGTCGGCCGTGGCGTTCATATAGTAACTGTTAATGATTATTTGGCTCGTCGAGACGCTGGATGGATGGGGATGATTTATAACTTTTTGGGACTTTCCTGTGCTTCGATTATTCACGAACAAGCCTTTATTTATGATCCTTCTTTTATTGACGAAAGAGCTACTGATGAAAGATTAAGAAATCTCAGACCAGTTTCTCGCCAAGAAGCTTACAGAGCTGATATTACTTATGGAACTAACAATGAATTTGGCTTTGACTATCTTCGTGACAATATGGTCTCGGATCTTAACCAATGTGTTCAAAGAGAACTTCACTATGCTATTGTCGACGAAGTTGACAGTATTTTAATAGATGAGGCAAGAACTCCTTTGATTATTTCAGCGCCAGCTGAAGAGTCGACCGAAAAATATCACCAGTTTGCTCGTTTAGTAACCCAACTTAATCCAGAAATTGACTACAAAATCGATGAAAAGATGCGAGTTACAACTTTAACCGAAGAAGGGATTACTAAAATGGAACGGCTTTTAGGAGTTAAAAATATTTATGAAGAAAAAGGAGTTGAAACAGTTCATCATATTGAACAATCTCTTAAAGCTCATAGTTTATTCCAAAAAGATAAAGACTATGTTGTTAAGGACGGCGAGATTATTATTGTTGATGAATTTACGGGCCGGTTGATGTTTGGTCGTCGCTATAGCGAAGGTTTACATCAGGCAATCGAGGCTAAAGAGGGGGTAGAAGTAAAACAAGAAAGCCTAACTTTAGCAACCATTTCTTTTCAGAATTATTTTAGATTATATGGTAAATTAGCGGGAATGACTGGGACAGCGGCTACTGAGGCTGAAGAATTTCATAAAATTTACGACCTTGACGTTTTGGTTATTCCGACTAACGAACCAATGGTTCGAAAAGATTTAAATGATGTTATTTATAAGACGCTTGATGCTAAGTTTGATGCTATTGCCGAAACTATTGAAGAAAAACATAAAAAAGGTCAACCGGTTTTAGTAGGGACAGTTTCGATTGAAAAAAATGAATTGCTTTCTGATATTTTGGGTCGGCGAGGAGTCCCCCACCAAATTTTAAATGCTAAACATCACGAAAAAGAAGCGGAAATTATTGCCCAAGCTGGTCAAGTTGGGGCAGTAACCGTGGCTACTAATATGGCTGGGCGAGGAGTTGATATTGTTTTAGGAGGGAGTTTGCCAATGGATGCATCTCCTAAAGAAGTTAAAGAATGGCAAAAAGAACATAATAAAGTAGTAGAATTTGGAGGCCTTTGTGTTATTGGCTCAGAGCGTCACGAAGCACGGCGGATTGACAATCAGCTTCGAGGCCGAAGTGGTCGCCAGGGGGATCCCGGAGCCTCTCAATTTTATGTTTCTTTAGAAGATGACCTAATGCGAATTTTTGGTGGTGATAGAGTTAAAGGCTTGATGAATACTTTAGGGCTTCCTGACGACCAACCAATTGAACATCGAATGATTACAAGATCAATTGAATCAGCTCAAAGGAAAGTCGAAGGTCACAACTTCGATATTCGGAAACACTTGGTGGAATATGATGATGTAATGAATAAACATAGGGAAACAATTTATACTAGACGTCAAGAGATTTTAAAATCAAAAGATCTAAAAAATGAAATTTTAGAATTAATTGGAAAGGAAATCCAGCAGATTGTCAGAACTTATACTCTGGGCAGTAAGGCTGAATGGCAGATTGATATTTTATTTGATATGGTTAAAAGAATTGTTTCTTTGCCCGACAAAATTAAGGATAAAATTAAAGAAATGGATAATCCTGATGCAATTTGTGAACTATTGTTAGGAAATGTTAATAAAATTTATGAGGAAAAAGAGAAGGAGGTTAAACCAGAATTAATGCGATTTTTAGAAAGAATGGTTTACCTTAGGACTATTGATACTTTATGGATTGATCACTTGGATGCCATGGAACACTTGCGGGAAGGGATTGGCCTTAGGGGTTATGGTCAGCGTGATCCCTTAGTAGAGTATAAACACGAAGCTTACAATATGTATCAAAGACTAATGGCAGCAATTCAACACGATTTGGTAGGAACTATATTTAAAGTTACTATTGCCAGAGAGCCGATTAGAAAAGAGCCAGAGCAAGAGCCGGTTTGGCAGGGCGCTCAAGAAAAAAAAGAGGGAAAGAAAACTTGGGAATATCCTGAAGAGGAGTTAGGAATAAAGGATTCCGCCTCCGCTCCGGATATTAAAGCTTCGGTCTTCAACTCCGAGGCTCAGACTCGAGGAGCGGACAAGCAGGGGCCAGAGATAAGAGATCAGCAGCCAGTTGAAGCTCAGAGCCGGGGAATTGAGACTCCAATTACTAAAAGACGAGACTCAGAAGTATCTGATAATATTGTTGGTGGTAAAAAGAAAATTGGCCGCAACGAACCTTGTCCTTGCGGGAGTGGGAAAAAGTATAAGAAGTGTTGTGGAAGGTAGTCATGAGGCTACAGGAACAAGCCAAAAGGATTATCACAGATTACGATCTCTTAAATCGTCTCTGTCAGTTTGGTGAGGCGCATTTAGTAGGAAATGTTGCATTAGGGGTAACTGTAAAGTCAGATATTGATATCCAGATTTATAAAAAACGAACTTTATTTACAGAAACAGCAGAAAAAATAAAAGATTTACTGGCTAAAATTGGACTTAAAGATACAATTATAAGAGACTTAAAAGAAAGCGGAAAGACTTTGGTGTCAACTGCTTTATTAATTGACGATGTCCGATGGACAATCGATATTACTCTTGTTGAACCGAGTGATGATTTTTTACGCGATGCTTATGCTTTTTATGTCCAGTTTGGATCGAGATTTACTCCAGGAAAGCAAGCTATAATTATTAAGTTAAAACGCTATTTCTTAAAGCGTGGTATGCTTCATGGTAGTATGTCTTATTACATTTATCGGGCAGTTATCGATAAAAATGCGAGAAATGTTAAAGATATATTTGATTATTTAAAACAAAATAAAGTAAATTTAAGTAGATTCAAAAAGAGAAAATAACAAGAATTCTTTAAATCCACATAGTTATAATCCGTTGTTTATTTGTTAGGTTTTGTATATTTTGACAAGCAATTTAATTTTGATTTACCTATTTTAAGGTAAAAAACTATTGACAAATTATTAATGTTTCTTTATAATTTACCTTATCTTAGAAAAACTTGAAAAATTTGTTCTTGAAATCTTTAAGAGGAGGGAAACGGGGCCCCCTCTTTTTTATTTGTGATATTTTGATAGTTTATATAATCGCACCTTGATTTCCGTATTCCTACATAAGAGTTAGAGAAGAGTTAGAGTTAGCTTTTGTGTAGTTAAAATTTAGAAAATCTGATTGTTTGGAGGTGAAAACATTGAGACAGAAGAAACGAAACAATGATGCATTTGTGTATTTAGGAATTTTTCTCGTAACAGTCTTGGTAATCGTTGGGGTTTTATCTCTATTTCGGTCACTGGAGGCTGGAGTTAAGACTTCAGCCAAGACTCCAAAAACTG
>CAYFWR010000062.1:2149-4127 GCA_964346865.1 uncultured Candidatus Saccharibacteria bacterium | reverse complement strand
GTCTAATGGGCGAAATACTCGGAAGTCTATCTTTTTTACTTGAGGAAAGACTTCTTTAACTATCTCACTTTTAATCTGTTTTTGGCAAATTTCTTCGGCTAGATTTTCTGGACACGGATAGACAATCTGGCCCAAGTGAGCAAGAATAAAATCATCTTTTTTTACCGGAATGCCGATTGTGTTAGTTAGATTGTTTACTGTTACAACAATACTATTGTTTGTGTATTGAGTATTTATAGTTTCGACCTTAGTTACCCTAAGAGGGCAGAGAGTGTGTGAGAAAAGATATTTGTACTGGTCACCCTTTTTTTTAATCTGATTTACTTTTCCTTCCCATACAGGAATAATATGATTATCTGTAGCAAAGGCCAAAGCAACAGTTTTAGGAAAAATTTTTTCTTTTTTCCCTGCATAACTTACTACTGTTAGTACTGCTTGGGTTCGAAGTATGTCAAAAATCTCTTTTGCACTAACCCAATTATTAGTAAAGGCATCGATCCCTTTTGGATCAATTTTGCAGGTTTTAAGAATTTCAACGAACAACTCACGAGCTCTTAGGCTAAATAGATAATCTTCTAGCCGGAGTGCTTGCATTTCTGGTTCCCTCCTTTTGCTGTAAGATCAAGTAGTTTTTTTACTTCCTGAGGTTCAACTTTATTGATAGCAATTTTGTCATGAGCTAAAATCCAATCACCGACTTTAGCATCAGACACTAGCGAAATATCAATCTCTTTTTCTCCATGTTTAGTTTCAATCGTCGCCTTATTTTTTTCGATTTTTTTAATTTTTTGGGGAATAGCAATACACATTTCCTACTTAATTTAACATTTTTTGACAACCTAAGCAACTAAAAATCCGGCCGCGAGGTTTTGCTGTCTTATCTAAAAAACTTAGATAAGACCTCGCGGCTTAGGAGTTAAGTACTAAAAGGGAGTTCCAGGGGGTTTAGTCATCCATTGAATAATTAGCTGTTTGGTGTCTTCATCTTCTATTCTGGAAATGGTGGCGTCAAACTCGTCAAATCGGTTGCTTAACCATTTTATAAATTTCCGTGGGAGATTAATTAAGGGCCTTATATAGTTTCAAAAATACCAACCAAGGCTGTTCTAAACATCTAGAATCACCTCCATATGTTTATAGTTGGCTGATTGGATTTTCAGTATTTCAAGTTAGCTTCTTTATACCATAAAAACTTAGAAAAAGCGAGTGGTTTGTTCGTTGACTTTTAAGCTCTAAAAAAGTATAATATTATAGTCATAAAGCCAAAATTTATCTTAAGTTTATTTAGGGCCCGTAGCTCAGTTGGTAGAGCACCTGCCTTTTAAGCAGGGTGTCACGGGTTCGAATCCCGTCGGGCCCTCCATAAAACAAAAAATGGCCTTTTAGGCCATTTTTATGATTGCAAATTTAATTTCTATTTCGGGGCAGGGGGGCGGCGGTCGCGGATAAATCCGGCTACTATCAAAACTAAAATTGGCCCCACCAGCCACCAAAATCGAAAGTCCATTATCTTTCCGGCCAAATCAGATTGGTTAAAAATTGAAGCTCTTTCAGCCTCGGACATAAAGTAGCCAATAGAACTTAAAATTAATCCACCGCTTAAAAACCCATAAAGTCCAGTTAAAAAGGTGGCCATTAGACCTCGCTCGGCGCCAGCAATATCAAAAGGTTCTAACTTTAAAGTTAAAAGGACAATTATAGCCACAAAAACTACCAGCTTGGCAGTAAAAACTGAAGAAGAAGAAAAAGAGTCCGAAATTGATCCCATCTTTTTTAGAATTTCAAAAAAGATATCTCCAGTTTCGGAAGCCACGGCCAAACCAACATAGGTAGAAAGCAAAATTACCGAAGCTTTTCCCTTACCTAAAAGGAGGCCGTAAGAAACAGAAACTATAAAGAATAAAGTGATAAATAAGTCCCAAGTGGCTGACATTGTCCCTCCGAATTAATTCAATTCTATCAAAATCATGTTAGATGT
>CAYFWR010000062.1:0-2049 GCA_964346865.1 uncultured Candidatus Saccharibacteria bacterium | reverse complement strand
CTTGTCTATAATCTTTTTTCCTTAATTTGTTTTATTTTTGGTTTAAGAAATTTCCGAGCCTTCAAGAAAACCAAAAACCCGTACTCTAAAAATATGGCAATAGCCATTACGGCAATGGGGGTTGGGCTTTTTAGTCTGGGTTTATCGCCATTTGGCGAAAGTCAAATTCTCCATAAGTTGGCGCTTATGTTGGGTTATTTTTCTTTATTTGTGGCTTTTGAATATCTTTTTGTGATTGCTTTGAGTTATTTAAATTTAAGCCGAACCGAGAAAATAGTTCGAATCGCCTATCTCATTTGGATTATCCCGATATTGGTTTTGTTCTGGTTTAATGCGGGTACTCCAGAGTTCGATAAACATGGCCTTATCTTCTGGAACTATCGGTTTCCTCTTAATGTGAATACCTTTTCCTTTGTTTTTCTGGGAGCCATTATTAACTTTCTTGCCTACTTTAAAGCCAGTTTAGATGCCAAGGAGCGTCTGATAAAATTGCGGTCTTTGTTTTTGGGATTGGCTTTCTTTTTTGGGGGGTTCGGAGCTTTTGCTAGTTTTACCCGATCTTCTGATTATAACTACATCTTTTTATATATATCAGATCTCGGCCTTGCTCTTGGTCTTTGGGCGCTAGCTTTAACTATTTATTATAAAAAAGCTGAGGTTAAAAAGAAGTTAAAAGTAAAGAACTAGTTATGTTTTATATTTCTTCTGTCTCTTATATCTTTTCCTCTTTAGTAGCCCTTATTTTTGGTTTTAAAAACTACCAGGCTTTTAGGCGTACCAATAATCAATTCTCAAAAAATATGGCTATAGCTATTACTTCTTGTGGCTTGGCTTTGTTAATTTTTGGTCTGATAATTTTATTTGAAAATCAAATAGTTTATACTATAGGACAAGCTATTAGCTATCTTTTTCTGTTTGTTGCTTTTGAATACTTTTTTGTGATCTCTTTTGGCTATATAAACCTGCGACAGACAGCACAAATAGTCCAAATAATATATTTCATTTGGATTATCTCAATAATAATTTTATTTT
The DNA here is from genome assembly GCA_964346865.1 of uncultured Candidatus Saccharibacteria bacterium. Classification (GTDB taxonomy): domain Bacteria; phylum Patescibacteriota; class CPR2; order CAYFWR01; family CAYFWR01; genus CAYFWR01. Next base: position 1,017 of record CAYFWR010000062.1, on the reverse strand, counting down.
TACTGGGCTTTGGCGCTCCTAAAACTGATAAATACGGGTTAATATTTTGGAATTCTTTTTTCCCTCTTAATTGGATTTCTTTCTTTTTCGTTTTTTTAGTGGGTATTATAAACTTTTTAGTATTTTTGAAAATTGCGAGAGAGGAACAGGAGCGTCTTATAAAGTTGCGGTCTCTATTTATCGCTTTAGCTTTTCTTTTTGCCGCTTGTGGCGGAGCTTTCGAAGCTATTACGACTTCCGGGAATTATTATATAGTATTTATTGCCAACGGCGGCTTATTTCTTGGTTTCATCAGTCTGCTTTTAGCTATTTATTACAGAAAAGCTGAGGTTAAAAAGAAGTTAAAAGTAGCTGGAACAAAATAAAAATCATTCCGCTTAAAGTTAACTAATTAAAAAAACAGTCACCCAAAATTTAGGGTGACTGGTTAGATTATTAGATCTTCCCAAGGAATAGCCGGGAACCGTTTCAATAGTTCTTTTAGAACCTCTTTTTCTATTTTTTCTTTGGTGACTATTTCTGTGCCAGGTTTCTGAATAACTTTTATTCCTTTAGGTGGTAAGAACTTAGCCGCATAGATCTTTTTATGTCTAAAGACTAAAATTATTGTGTTGTTAGGTCCTTTTGCTATAAAGGTCGGGGTTGACTCTTTTTTGATATTGGCTTTTTTATCAAGTTCCTCCATGGTAAATCCCTGATTTAACTGGCTTAGTGTTAAGTCCTTAGAAAGATCTACCTTTCTTAAAAAGAATATGATGTATTCATTACCTTTTCCTGGCGAGACATCATTAATTTCGAATTCGCCACGGACTATGCCGAATAGTTCATATTGAGCCTTAGTTGAAGATATTTTTGAGTATCTCGATATAAGCCCAATATAGTATGCCAGACACAGCATTACTAGAACGATTATCACGGCCGACCATTTGAAAACTCGCGACTTCCAGTCTCTTTCCTTCAATTTTTCCACCCCCCTAGCGAAGAACTCTGGCTGGTCTCTGACTGTCTCCTAACTCG
>CAYFWR010000061.1:0-4212 GCA_964346865.1 uncultured Candidatus Saccharibacteria bacterium | reverse complement strand
TACTTTAACAGTTTGGCGGAATTCCACTCCGGAAATTGGCGATTTAGCAGTTTCGACAAAAGTTAATGAAGACAACAAGCCAGTTGATCCAACTGATACTTTCAAGTGGACTGATATTATTTATGTTTCTGGTCATCTAGCTCATTCTACTAAGACAGATATCAATGTTGTTTTATATAAAGATGACAAGAAATTTGCAAATTATTCCCGAGAGATAAAAGTCGATCCTTATCCCAATAATTATTTTTCGTTTGATTTGTCTAGTGGGATTGTCAAATGTATGGCAATAGGCTGCGAATGGTGGACAGAAGGTAACTATGAGGTGAAGATATGGCCTCAATATGATGTAAATCCTTTTAAACCATCATTAAAATTTAAAGTAGTTAAGGTTGAATCAAGTTCCGAATTATCGACCAAAGAAAAGACCAAAATTGATCAATGGATTATTGAAAATGATTTAAATCAGTACGGTGATCCCAAAAACACAGTGTATCTTGGTGGCACCCCGCTTTTTAATGAGACAACCGGAGAAACCATTGACCGATATGAATATATTCTTAAAAATCATCCTGACCAACCATGGAATAAGTAGTTTGTGATTGGCAAGTTTTTAAGTTGCTAAGTTATTAAGTTATAAAGAATGCCAGAGTTACCAGAAGTTGAAACAATTAAAGAAGATCTTTTAGCCAAAATCAAAGGGAGAGAAATTTTGGATATCTTTCCTTTATGGGAAGGAATTGTCAAAGATATAAGCTTTGCTGATTTTAAAAAAGCTGTGATTAGTAAAAAAATCGTTGATATAAATCGCCGCGCCAAAAATCTAATTATAGCGATAAGCGATAAGCCATCAGCGATAAGCTATTTACTCATTCATTTAAAGATGACCGGACATTTATTAGTGACAAGTGATAAATATCAAGTAGCAAGCGAAGGGAAATGGCAGTCAGGGCCAAAGGAACTTACAACTGACCCTCAAAATCAATTTATCAGAATTATTTTTAAGCTATCCGGTGGCTTACAGCTGGCTTTTTCGGATCTTCGAAAATTTGGCTATATTAAATTAGTAAATCAACCTGAATTAGATAAAGCTCTTTCTGAATATGGGCCGGAGCCCTTGGAAAAAGATTTTACTTTTGGAGTTTTTAAAGAAAGATTGGCTGGCAAAAAAGGACCAATTAAAAAAGTTTTAATGGACCAAGGAATAATCGCGGGTATTGGAAATATTTATGCCGATGAAATTCTTTTTGAAGCCAAAGTTCATCCGATGCGGCCAGCAGATAAATTAACCGAAGAAGATTTAAAAAATATTTACAAAAACATCCCAGTGATTTTAAATGAAGCTAGAAACCTTCGCGGCACCTCAACTTCGGATTTTCGGGATACAGCTGGTAAAATGGGCAATTATACTTATAAGCGTCGGGTTTATCAAAGAGAGGGAGAGTCCTGCTCAGTTTGTGGTGGGAAGATTGAACGGGTAAAACTTGGCGGCCGCTCCGCCCACTTCTGCCCAACTTGTCAGATCAGAAATCAGGAATAAGTAATAAGTAGGAAGGAATTAAAATGGCAGATTATTTTTACAATGTAGAACAGCCTAGTCAAGAAAAGAAATTTGATCCAAAAGAATTTTTAAAAGTATTTTCTGTAATTTTTTCCCCTTCCTTATTATTAATAATATTTTTGTATTTTTTACCTAGATTAGATACAAATTTAGATACAAAACTTGGTTTTGGTTATAATTTTCTGATTATTTTGATACTGGGTCTTTTTTTAATCTCATTATTAATCGGGATCATTTCCAGATATAATGATATAGGAAAATTTCTTAGATTCTTTATTAGATTATCAGGAGCGATAATAGGATTAGAATTAGGAGTTTTTGTTGCAATAAAAATTTTGTCATCTACCCCTGGTGATAAACTTTTTACTTTTCTTTTCTATGGCATCCCAATTATGTTATTATTTATGTCTATTGGGACAATTTTAGGAATAATTTTAGGAAATTTAATAATCAATAAAATTTGGCCTGGGCTAGAATTAGAGTTAAATCAAAGCACTAACACTAAACTTTTAGAGTTATTGGTCAGTATTTTCTTAGGTGGAGGCCTTGGGTTTGTGGCATATTCTTATGTATTGGTTTCTGAACTAGGGTTTTGGAATATTTTATTTATTCCTGGTGGAATTATAGTTTGTTTCTCACTTATTAAACTCATATCTTTTATTAGAAGAAAATGATTCTATTTTTATACGGTGAGGATAATTTTCGGTCCCGCCAAAAGTTAAACCGAATAAGAGAAAAATATTTAACATCTTCCGGAGATGTTAATTTAGTCGTTTTAGAAAATCCAGATATCAAATTCGAGGAGTTTAAATCTCATGTCGAAGCCCTCCCTTTTTTAGTTGAAAAAAGACTGGTGGTGGCCCGAAATTTTCTTGGGAAAATTAAGAAAGAACTATCCGAAAAGATAGTTAAATATTTAGATTCAGTTCCAGAAACAACTATTCTGGTTTTTTGGGAAGAAGAAACTCCTGATAAAAAAGGAATTTTATTTTCTAAACTTAACAAAATTTCTAAGTCTCAAGAATTTAATTTGCTTTTAGGCTTGGATTTGACCAAGTGGATTAGAGAAGAAGTCGAAAGTTTAGGCGGGGAAATATCACCTTTGGCGGCTGAACTTTTAGCTTCTTATGTTGGGAATGACCTTTGGCAAATGAATCAAGAAATCCAAAAGTTAGTCAATTTCAATCCCGAGGTAACTGCCGAGAATATCGAGAAATTAGTCAATGCCAATTTGTCATCTAATGTTTTTAATATGGTTGATGCTTTAGGTCAGAAAAATTCTAAAAAAGCTCTAAAGATTATGCATGAACTTTTAGAAACTGGCGAAAACGAAATGTATCTTTTAACGATGATTACTCGTCAGATAAGAAACATTTTGTTAGTTAAAGATTGTCTTGCCGAAGATTTTTCTCGATATGCAATTTCCAAGATTTTAAAACTTCATCCTTTTGTAGTCCAAAAAGCAATAGTCCAAGCCGCTAATTTTTCTTTTGAAGAATTAAAAAATATTTACGAAAAACTTTTAGAAACCGATATTGCTATTAAAACTGGGAGATTAGAACCAATTTTGGCTTTAGATCTTTTAGTAGTTAATCTTACTAAGCCAAGTTCAGCCCGACCAAGCAAAATCTGACAAATAAGGTATAATAAAAGACTGTTTTAGTTCGATCTTTAAAAAGGAGGGATAGGGATTGAAACACAGAATAAGCGTTATTATCCCGGCTTATAATGAAGAAGAAAGAATTGGCGCGGTTTTGGAAATAGTAAAAGCTACTTCTTCTGTAGATGAGGTTATCGTGGTTGATGATGGGTCAAGTGATAAGACTGTCGAAGTTGCATCAATATATGGGGTTAAAACAATAAGTCGTGCGATTAATGGCGGGAAAGGCGCTGCTTTACAAACTGGGATTGAAGCCACTAATGCTGACACTTTAATCTTCTTGGATGCTGATTTAGTTGGTCTGGCGCCTCATCATATTCTACAGCTCGTAAACCCTTTATTTGAAGAGCCTGATTTAGGGATGACTATTGGTAGATTTGTCAAGGGAAGACTTTCCGTTGATTTAGCTCAAAGACTTTTTCCTATTTTGAACGGACAACGAGCCTTAAAACGAGAATTTTTGAATATACTTCCTGATCTGTCGTCATTTGGTTTTGGTGTCGAAGTGTTTTTGACTATGTATGCAAAACAAGTTGGTGTTAGAACAAAAGAAGTTGTTCTATACGGAGTAAGTCAGGCATTGAAAGAAGAAAAGGATCACTACCTCGCTGGTATTTTTCAAAGATACAAGATGTATAAAGAGGGACTGATTGTCTGGAAGAACTTTGTTCTGAAAAGATCGACTTTCGATAAGAAACTGCTATGACTAAGAGATTACTCTGACTAAACACTTTCAGGTGAAAAATCTGGGTTCTTTGGTCGAGCTATTGAGGATTTACGAGGAAATTAGTGAGGACATCTCCGTGTATTAATGAACTTTCTTTCGCGACTCTGAGATTAAAAAGCACCTAATCATCATTATTTGAGAACTTAGGTGCTTTTCTCTTTAGATATAAATATTATTTTTTCTTAGTCTTTTTTGAGATTTTAGGAGTCTTGTTTGTAGTCTTTTTTACTTCTTTTTTTGAACTCTTTTTTGTTTTTATTATCTTTT
>CAYFWR010000060.1:0-4301 GCA_964346865.1 uncultured Candidatus Saccharibacteria bacterium | reverse complement strand
TATTTAGTTGTTATGTTATTTAGTTTTTTATTATGAAAGTAAGAATTGATACTGAGAAATGTATTGGTTGTGGACTCTGTGAAAGTATGTGTCCTGATGTTTTTAAGTTGGATGATGACGGCAAATCTCATCTTAAAAAAGATGAGGGGGTAGATTCGACAGGCTCACCACAAGATATAACTTGTAAAAGTTGTGATCTTTATGATATTGCTAATTCCTGTCCTGAAAGAGCAATTTCGGTTTACGAGTAAAGTATTATATCAACACGAAAGCACTGCGAATAATGCACTAAATTACTCTAATAATTTGTTAAATAAAAGAGGTTTGATGTTATAACATCAAACCTCTTTTATGCATTTCTTTAGCGTTAATTTTTATTTCTGTATCAGTTCTTGCGCTTCTATATTTTTTATATTTTTGTCTCTGGGATTATATCTCTAAGTCAGCAAGCTCTTCAACTTCTTTGTCTTTGGTCTCTTCTTTTGTCTCTCCAGTAGTTTTTGAGCTTTTGACTTCTTTTTCTTCTTTTACTTCTTTTGGTTTTGATGCCGCGCCGCCTTCTGGCTCAATAACCTTTAGGTTAATTCGAGCGTCATTTTTGGCACCTAAAACCCGAAGTAAAGTCCGAAGTGATTTGGCAGTTTTGCCTTCTTTACCGATAATCTTTCCCATATCAGATGGGTCGACGGTTAATTCGAGCAAAACTCCCATTTCATCCACGGAGCGTTTTACACTTACTTTGTCGGGATTGTCAACAATGTTCTTTACGACATACTCGACAAATTCTTGATCTTTTTCTGCCATTTTGGTCTCCTTAAAGTCGCGCCTACCCCGAGATTTTCGAGGAATCAGTCGCCAACATTAATATTATTAATTGCTATCCTTTTTATCTAAATCTTTACTCTCTTCTTTAGTTTTGATTGAGTCTTCTTTGTTGCCTTCTTTAAATTCAGTTTGGTTTAAATTATTTTGAGGCTCTTTTATTTCTCTTATTTCTTCTGTTAATTTTTTTTGATCTTCTTTCTTCCCTTCCGTCGATACTGTGGGTCTGGCTTCTGTTTTTGTAGCAACTTTCTCTTTTTTTGGTTTTGACTTTCGTTTTTTAATAATTACCCACTTTGGCAACTTAACCCCTTCTTTTAAAAGTAAAATAGCCAAAGAATTTGATGGCTGTGCTCCTTTGTCCATCCATTCTTTGACTTTATCGTCTTTAATATTTATTTTTTTAGTTCTCGGGTCATACCAACCTAAACTCTCGACAAATGCGCCTTGGATTTTATTTCTTTGATCCGTGACAACAATTCGAAAGAAAGGCTGTTTTTTCTTTCCGACTCGGGCTAGTCTTACTCTTAACATTTTCTCCTTCGTAATCTGAAAATGACTTTTTTAGAATTACTGATTCCCAGTAACTACTACATTTTAACAAAATGATTTTAAAAGTCAAGGATGAAATGTATTAAATATAACAAATCTTTTAGGTTGTGTAAGTTTTCTTTACCACCCCTGTCATCTTTGATACCTTTGTTATCTCTAATGCTTTTTTTACCTTATTTCGCTTCCGCTACCTCTTCTGCTTCTTCCAATTTTATTGAGAGAAGTCGAGAGATATGATCTTTGCCCATAGTTACCCCATAAAGTACAGAAGCTTCTTTCATTGTCTCTCGATTATGAGTAATAATAATAAACTGAGTTTTTTTAGCCAACTCTTTTAAAATCGAAAGGAATTTTTGAGTATTAGATTCATCTAAAGCAGCATCAACTTCATCTAAAACGCAAAAAGGACTGGGGTTAACAGTTAAGATTGCACAAAGTAGAGCCAAAGAAGTAAGGGATCTTTCTCCTCCTGAAAGAGCTGAGAGACTGTTAATTCTTCTTTCTGGTGGTGAAACTTGAATTTCTATTCCTTCTCTGGGTATTTCTATTTCATCAATAACCTCAATATCTTTATCTTTTGTGTCTGTTTCTGGTAGATTTTGTCTGTCTTTCGAGGGAGTCTTTAGAATCAGTGTTGCTTTTCCGCCACCAAAAAGGATTGAAAAAAATTTAGAAAATTCTTTAGATATTTGATCAAAAGCCGAATAGAACTGATTTTTGATTTGTCCATCAAGTTCTTTAATCACTTTTTCTAAATCAGCTTTCGCTTTTTCTAAATCGAGAAGTTGGGAAGAAAGAAAATTATGGCGTGTTTCACACTGATTAAATTCTTCAATTACTTCTGGGTCAATCGCTCCAGCCTGAAAAACTTGCTGTCTCTGTTTTTCGATTTTCAATTCTAAATCCTCTAAATTTTCTTGGGAAAGAGAACTAAAAGGAACACTTTTATCCTTCAAAGATCCAATAAAATCAACTCCTAAATCTTTTTGAATTTCTTGATTTAAATCATCTCGCTTAGTTTCCAGTTTTGCCAATTCAATCTCAAAATTGGTCAATTCCTCTGAATATTGAGAAAGTAAATCCTGTTTTTCTCTTGTCTTGTCACGTAAATCTAAAATCTCTCTTCCTCTATCTCGATCACTGATCTCCAAAGCTCTTAATTTTTCTCGATCTAAATCCAGCTCTTTTTCAACCTCAAAAACCTTTTTCTTTAAGGTTCTAACTTCTTTTTCTAAAGCTTCGGTGGAAATTCCGAAGTAGCTATGAAGATCTTTTTCAATCTCAGTAATATTATTTTTTATCTCACAAGCTTGGTTCTCAAAAATTGTCTTTTCGGCAAGAGCTTTAGCGACCTCTATTTCTAAAAGGCTAATTTTTGATTCTAGAGATCTCTTTTCCTCTAATTTTGAGTCTTTCTCTTCTGACTTAAGTAATTCTCGAATCTCCTCTAAAGCTCCATAAATATATTCTGCCTCTTTTGATAAAGACCGAATTTCTTTCAAAGTTTTGGTATTCTTTAGTTTTAAAATAAGATTTTTTTGCTTGGATAAAATGGGTTTAATTTGGTTTGAAATTTCAAGAAAACCATGAGTGGATTTTTCTTCCCTTAACTTTTGAACAATTATCTTTAACTCTTTCTTTAATTTCTTAATTTTTTGATTTTTATTCTCAATTTCTAAATTATATTGAACAATTTTTTTATTCAATTCTTCAAATTTTTCTTCTTCTTTTTCTAAAGAAATCTTATTTGTTAACGGAGCTTGGTTTTTTTGAACTTCTAATTTCCCAAGTTTAATAATAAATTTTTCTTTAAGAGTGTCTCGCTTTTTTGTAGCCTCTTCTATTGAAACTCGAAGCGCATCAATTTCTCTAAATTTTGATTCTTCATTCTTTTCTTCTTTCTTTAAAGTCTCTTGAATCTTTTCAATCTCCTTTCTGATATTCAAAACTTCTTTTTCGGCTTCTTTCTTATCTTTAAAAAGGTCTTCTATTTTCCCAGTCAAAGAATACCATAAAGAAGAATAATATTGACTTAGAAGTTTCTTAAGTCCTTTCTCTACTTCTTCTCTTTCTTTAGCTTTCTTGGCCTGGCGCCTAAGAAGGTTAAGTCGAGGAGCAAGCTCTGATAAAATATTTTTTATTTGGACTAAGTTCTGTTCAGTGGAAATTAATTTTCTGGTCGCCTGCTCCTTCTTTAACTCGTACTGTCTAATCCCAGCAGCTTCATCAAAAAGCATTTTTCTTTCCTCTGGTCCATAAAAAAGCATGGCATCAATCATCCCTTGGCCAATTACTGTATAAGTCGCCTGACCAAACCCCGCCTTAGCCAAAAGCTCTTTAATATCCAAGAGACGGGTTCGGTTTTTGTTAACTAAATATTCATTCTCTCCATTCCGATATAGCCTTCTAGTAATAACCACTTCGGAAAAATCGATGGGCATTTTTGAATCAGAATTGTCAAGATTTAAAGAAACTTCAGAAAAAGAACCTCGAGCTTTTTTGGCTGTCCCGGCAAAAACAATATCCTCACTTTTTTTAGTCCTTAGAGCTTTATAACTTTGCTCACCCAAAGCCCAACGAATAGCATCAGCTAAATTTGACTTTCCTGAGCCATTTGGTCCAACAATGGCAGTAATACTTGGGTTCCTTTGATCAAATTTAGGAAATTCTAAAGTTGTCTTTTCGGCAAAAGACTTAAAACCATAAAGTTTTAGTTTTTTGAGAAACATCTCTTAAATCTACAACTTAATAATAAACGTGACTAAGAAATCTCACTGAAATTTGTTCAGGCTCAAATAACATAATAACAAAAGAACATAAGAAATAATAGAATTTTCTTAATCTATTTTGTCTCGAGGTTACCTCCCCCCATAATCCCCTTCCTTTTCATTAGGTCGCCTAAAAGAGAGTTGATCTTTTTAACTCTG
>CAYFWR010000059.1:0-4362 GCA_964346865.1 uncultured Candidatus Saccharibacteria bacterium | reverse complement strand
TTCAGTCGTTTCCCCTCACATTTAGGACAAAGTCGAACCCGCATATATTTCTCAATCTCTTTCCTAATATAATCAGAGTCAGTTTCCTTATAACGCCGCTCTAGATTGGGAATAACTCCCTCATAAGTAGTAATAAAATCACCACCTCCAAAACGACTTCCCTCTACTTTAATTGTTTCATCGCCAGTACCATAAAAAACGATATGTCTTGCCTTTTTACTTAATTCTCCTACTGGCGTATTGATAGAAAAGCCATATTTTTCTCCTACTGCCTCAAGAAGTCTTAAGTACCAGCCCATTTTAGAAGTCGTTCGACTCCAGGGACGAACCGCTCCCTCAGCCAAGGTTAATTTTGGATTGGGCATTACAAGATCGGGATCAATTTCCAGCTTGGTTCCCAATCCAGTACATGCCGGACAAGCCCCATGAGGACTATTAAAAGAAAAGCTCCGAGGAGAAATTTCCGGTAAACTAATTTGATCATAAACACAAGCAAAATGTTGAGAAAACACCTGTTCTTTACCAGTCTCAGCATTCTTAGCATAAACTACTCCCTCGCCTAAATTTAATCCTGCCTCAACTCCCTCAGTTAATCGATTTTTTTCCTCTGGATCAACGGTTAAACGATCAACTACAACGTCAATAGTGTGTTTTTTGTTTTTATCTAGACCTAATTCTTCTTCAAGATCATAAATCTTGCCATCAACCCGAGCTCTAACGTACCCAGCTTTTTTTAAAGCCTCAAAGACATATTTATGGATCCCTTTTTTATCTTTAATTACTGGAGCTAAAATAATAATTCGAGTATCAGCTGGCCAAGATAAAATTTGATCAACAATTTGGGGAATAGTTTGGCGGGCAATCTCTCGGCCGCACAAAGGACAATGAGGATGACCAACCCGAGCGAAAAGAAGCCTGAGATAATCATAAATTTCGGTTACGGTGCCGACTGTTGACCGAGGGTTTCTGGTGGTCGATTTTTGATCAATAGAAATAGCCGGTGAAAGACCTTCAATTTGGTCAACATCCGGCTTTTCCATCAATCCTAAAAATTGACGGGCATAACTTGATAAACTCTCAACATATCGTCGCTGCCCCTCAGCATAAATAGTATCAAAAGCCAAAGAGGATTTCCCTGATCCCGAAAGTCCAGTAATTACCACTAGTTTATCACGAGGAATTTCGACATCGATATTTTTGAGATTATGTTCGCGGGCACCGCGGACGATAATTTTATCTTTCATCTTTGCCCATTCACCTTATTAATAAAACTTATCTGCAAAAAGATATTATAACGAGTTTGTCAAGAGATTTCAAGCCTATAATTATCCCCAATTCCGCCCTTCGGGCGGAAATCCTAAATTCGAATTTCTTAATTTTATCTTCCTAATATTTTCTTTCCTTTTAATCTTTCGTCGATTTCTCTTATCCGATCTCGCAGGATCGCCGCTTTTTCAAACTCTAAATTTTTTGCCGCCAAATCCATTTGATTTTTAAGCTCTTTAATTAGATGACCAATTTCATCCTTAGGAATTTTTTCGATTTCAAACTCCTTTCCGGGTTTTATCTCGACTTTTTCTTTTAGACTTTCTCGAATTGCTTTCTTTATAGTTTGAGGGGTAATTCTATGTTCTTTATTATATTTAATCTGGGCTACTCGGCGACGATTAGTCTCATCAATTGCTCTTTTCATTGATCCGGTAATCGTATCAGCATACATAATTACTTTCCCCTTTTCATGTCGAGCTGCTCTCCCAATTGTCTGAATTAAAGAAACATCGGAACGCAAAAACCCCTCTTTATCCGCATCTAAAATACAAACCAAAGAGACTTCTGGAAGATCTAACCCCTCTCTTAAAAGATTAATACCGACTACAACATCATATTTCCCGAGTCGGAGGTCCCGTAAAATCTCTGGTCGTTCAAGCGTTGCAATCTCACTATGAAGATAATGAACTTTTACGCCAGCCTCAGATAGAAAGTCTGCCAGGTCTTCGGCCATTCTTTTAGTTAAAGTTGTTACTAAAACCCGCTGCTTTTTTTTGACTCGAAGAGAAATTTCATCGATCAAATCATCAATTTGATGTTTGGCTGGTCGAACTTCAATCTCTGGATCAACCAATCCAGTTGGTCGAATAATTTGTTCCACTACTCCTTTTACTTCAACTTCCTTTTCTCTCTTCTTAAAAAACTCAGAGCTGGTTTTTATCTGACCCTTACTGCTTTTTTGTAATTCATATTCCGCTGGGGTCGCCGAGACATAAATAACTTGATTAATTAATTTTTCAAATTCAGGGAACTTTAGAGGTCGGTTATCTAAAGCAGTCGGAAGCCGAAAACCAAAATTAACTAGGGTCTGTTTTCGCGACCTATCTCCTTCAAACATTCCTCCAATCTGAGGAACTGTCATATGAGATTCATCAATAAACAAAAGAAAATCATCCGGAAAATAATGAATTAAGGTAAATGGTGGTTCGCCTCGTTTCCGGTTGCTAAGGTACAAAGAATAATTTTCAATACCACTACAGTAGCCAGTTTCAAGCATCATTTCGATATCATAGTTAGTCCGAGTTAAAAGCCGCTGAGCTTCAAGTTCTTTGCCATGGCGCTTAAACCAAGCTACCTGTTTTTCTAAATCAACTTTGATTTGGTTAACGGCCAAAAGTAGTTTTTCTTTTGGAGTAACGAAGTGTTTGGCGGGAAAAATCGAAATTTTAGACAATTTTTTTAGAATCTCTCCAGTTAGAGGATCGAACTCTTTAATAGTCTCTATCTTATTCCCAAAAAATTCCACTCTTATCCCGACTTCCGAATAAGGAGGGAAAATATCAACAGTATCTCCTCTTACTCGGAATCGGCCTCGAGTAAAGCCAATATCATTTCGCGCGTATTGAATTTCGGTTAAAAGTTTCAGGAGCCGATCTCGATTTTTAGTCTCATTAACGCTTAGATGGACTGCCTGGCTTAGATATTCTTCTGGCGAGCCAATTCCGTAGATACAAGAAACTGAAGCAACAATTAAAGTATCAGAGCGAGTTAAAAGAGATGAAGTGGCGGCATGGCGAAGTCGATCAATCTCTTCATTAATAGAAGCATCTTTTTCGATATAAGTATCGGTTCTTGGCACATAGGCTTCGGGCTGATAATAGTCATAGTAGCTAACAAAGTAATGAACGGCGTTTTCGGGAAAAAATTCTTTAAATTCGCTGTAAAGTTGAGCAGCTAGAGTTTTATTGTGAGATATTACTAAAGTTGGTTTCTGAACATTTCTAACAATGTTGGCCATAGTAAAAGTCTTTCCAGAACCGGTTACTCCTAAAAGAGTTTGGTCTTGAAATCCCTTTTTTATCCCCTTGGTTAGCTTTTCGATTGCTTGTGATTGGTCGCCCTTCGGAGAAAAATTTGAAACAAGTTTAAACTTATTCATAGGCCTAATTAAATTTTTCGGAGATCCCGAACTTGTTTCGGGATAGCTTTAAATTTGAGATTAATCTAAATTTCATAGGCCATAATTATAGCTTATTTAGACTAAAAAACCAAGCATAAGAAAGTGTAATATCTAGCTAAAATTCAACCGCCTTACGTTATCTATATGATTTATGTGCTATAATCGTAATGTAACTTATTTAAAAAGAACTTCAATGAATTTCCATATTCTTACCCTGTTCCCTAATATATTTAAAAGTGTTTTTTCTGAAAGTATTATCAAAAGAGCTCAGGGGAAAGACTTGGTTAATATTGAAATTTATAATTTGCGAGATTGGGGCTTAGGGAAAAGAAAACAAGTTGATGATACTCCTTACGGTGGTGGCGCCGGAATGGTTTTAAGAGTCGACATAATCGATCGTGCTTTACTTGCCCTGAAGTCCGAAGTCCGAAGTCCGAAGTCTAGAGTTATCTTACTGACACCACAAGGAAAACTTTTTAATCAGAAAAAGGCTCAAACTCTTAATAAATATTCTGATATAATCCTCATTTGCGGACATTATGAGGGTTTTGATGAAAGAATTAGAAGTTTGGTAGATGAAGAAATTTCAATTGGTGATTACATTTTAACCGGAGGCGAAATTCCAGCAATGGTAATTGTCGATGTTGTAACCCGCTTAATCCCCGGGGTTCTTGGCAAAAAAGAATCTCTTCGATATGAATCATTTCAGAAAGCCCAAGATTTAAAGCTTAAAGCTCAGGGCCCAGAGCCAAGAGCTAAGGGCTTACTTGAGTATCCTCAATATACCAAACCTGAAGTTTATAAAAATATGGCAGTACCAAAAATTCTTCTTTCTGGGAATCATCAAAAAATCGCCGAATGGCGAGGAAAAGAAGCAATACAAAGAACCAAAAAAAGAAGACCAGATCTTTTAG
>CAYFWR010000058.1:0-4416 GCA_964346865.1 uncultured Candidatus Saccharibacteria bacterium | reverse complement strand
AACCTTTGTCTTGTAATGTCTCTACTATCCTAAATTTCATCTGAGGAGAAATTCTGGCATAAACTGATGCTTTTTTTAAGGTCTCTTTAAACTCTCTTGACTCCATTCTTTCTAACTCTTCCCCTGATACAACTTGCTCTTCATCTCCCTCAATAATTCCAATCCTTTTGGCTATGGCTTTAGCAGTAATACTATGATCACCGGTTATCATAAAAACTCTTATCCCTGATCTTTTGCATTGTTTTACCGCTTCCTTTGCTTCTGGTCGAGGAGGATCATACATTCCCAAAAATCCTAAGAAAACAAGATTAGAAAGTTTACTTTTTCTAATACTTTTTTCTTCAGTTTTGAGTTCTCTTTTGGCGACTGCAATTACCCTAAGGGCCTGTGATGAAAAATTGATACTCTCTTGGATAATCTTTTTCTTATGATCAGAAGAAAATCTAATTTTCTTTCCATTTAAGTAATATTGTGAAGACATTTCTATTATCTTTTCTGGCGCTCCCTTGACAAAAATAACATTTCCTTCTTTGTCTAAATTTTTATGGAGAGTAGCCATATAACTGGTTTTAGACTCAAAAGGTCTTTCATCTATTCTGGGGAAAATATTTTCTAAATTTCCTTTTTTAAGCCCTATTTTTTCTCCCAAGACAACCAAAGCTCCTTCGGTTGGATCGCCATCGACAATCCAATTTCCTTTTGATCTAAAAATTTTTGAGTCATTACACAAAACCCCGGCTTCAATAAATGGAAAAAGAAAATCTTTTTCTTTTTCTTTTAATTCTTCTTTATTGTGATAAAATTTGCCTTCTGGTTCATACCCTTCTCCACTAACCTCTATAATTTTTTCGTCAAAATAGAGCTTTACTACAGTCATCTGATTTTTTGTCAAAGTCCCGGTTTTATCAGAAGCAAGTAAGCTAACCGAGCCTAAAGTTTCAACAGCAACAAGTTTTCTAAGAATTGCTTTTCGCCTTGCCATCTGAAATACTCCAACAGCTAAAGTAATAGTAATTACTGCTGGAAGTCCTTCTGGGATTGCAGAAACAGCGGCAGTAACCGCTACCAAAAACATCTGAAGTAACTCGAGTCCTCTAAAAATTCCTACCAAAAAAATTAAAAAACAAACTCCAAGAATGACAAAAACAAGCTGTCGGCTAAAATCGGCTAATTTTAACTGAAGAGGAGTTACCTGTTCTTTGGTTTCGGAAACAATTTTGGCAATCTTGCCAAATTCGGTATTTCTCCCAGTGGTAACTGCTATTCCTAAGCCATTTCCAGAAACAATAAGCGTCCCCATAAAGAGCATATTATCTTGATCTGCTACTGAGGAGTCTTTTTCTAAAACCCGATCAAATTTTTCATCAGGGACTGACTCTCCTGTAAGAACCGCTTCATCGACCTTCAAGTTATTTGAGTCAATAACCCTAAGGTCAGCCGGAATTCTGTTGCCTGCTTCTAAATTAACAATGTCGCCCGGCACAACATGAGTAGCAAATATATTTACAAAACCTCCATCTCTTAAAACTTCAGCTTTATGAGAAATCAATTTTTTTAAAGCTTCCATCGCCTTTTCTGCCTTCTTTTCTTGAATTACCCCAATTAGAGCATTAAAAAAAACTACTCCCAAAATAACCCAAGTGTCAAAATTGTGTCTTAAAAAGTAGGTAATAAGAGCAGTAACTAAAAGAACATAAATAAGAGGGCTTCTAAATTGAGAAAGGAAAAGGGCAAAAAGACTTCTTTTCTTCTCTGAGACGATTTCGTTTAAACCATAAGTTTCAAGTCTTTCGGTTGCTTCTTTACTACTTAAACCCTCTAGGCTAGTATCTAGTTCTCTAAAAATCTCTTCTTTTGTCTTCTGATACCACAGGTGTTTCATCATCTCCATTTTAACATAAGAATAAAGATATATTAAAAAGAAAGCCGCCAGTTTTGATGTCTCTATTCCTCATTTGAATAGACACCGCCGCTGACGGCTCAACTAAACTATGGGGTTACTTCGGGCCTCGATATATATAGGTAGTGGCTGAGATACTATTTTATTAAATATCTTTTAATACTTCCTTCTTTCTTCCTTGCCTCCTCGAATTGTCGATCAAGAATTTCACTAACAGAATTTGAGGTTTGATTGGCATACAAAGCATCGGCAAAGTATTCAGCCATTGAAATTTCCGAAAGCCAATCAGAATTTTGACGGTAATATTCGGATGATCGAGGGATAGAATCAGTTGTTAAAACTTTGACTCCACTTTTCCTCAATCTATCTTCAGTAGAAACTCCATTTTCATTTCGGCTAAAAATTCCATGAGTACAACAAGCATAAATAAAAGAAGCTATTTTTAAATCCTAATTAGTAAGCATTTTACGATACCAAAGGCAAAAATATTAGTCAATGAAAATCAAATTAAAAACCAAAAGCGGCGCCAGCTACCCCCCTAGCTAGCCTGGCGCCACTTTTGGCAAAGAGTCGAAATTATCTAATTTTTCTCTGATTTTTTATCTGATTAGTCAAACGATCTAATTCATTATGAAAATGGTTTATCCAATGTCGATTGTAGCCTCGAGCTCGCAATCTCTTTATCTGTCTTTTTAGATTATTTATTCTATGATAAACTAAATTATTCATTCTCTACCTCCTAGTTTCTTAAGAATATAGGTAAAATAAAAAGATGTCTGTGAACTAAGTCACAGTCAAACCCAAAAAATTTAAATGAAAAATGAAAAAGAGGGAAAGTTTTTAACTTTCCCTCTAAAGGATGTTGGACTTAGAGATAGTCTGAAAGGTCGTGGCGGACAAGAGAATCAGAAATCTTTAGTCCACTTTTGGCTGGATCTAAAAGCTTTGGGTCTATAATCCGAGAAAGCTCGCGTCCTTCCTTAGCAAAAGGAATAAGTCTCTCGGAGTTAAAGAATCCTACAGCATCGGCAGTAAAGTTGCACTCGCCTTTGTTAAGATAGTAAGCAGCTTGTTCTCCGATTCCGACAATGTCGGCACCAGCCTCTTTATAAGCTTCGATTTCAGTAAGATCGATTCCACTTGAAACTACCAGTTTAAAGTCTTTAAGTCCAGATTGGTTAAGCAGATGTCGAACTTCAGTCACAATTTGAGGATTCATTCCAGCAAACTTTCTTATATCTCCGTTGGCAAAAACAGCATCTACAATTGGTCGATTGTTAAGATCATATCTGGAAATATCCATCCTTCCCCCTAAAAGCGGTATCCCAAGCTTTTTACAAGCCTTTGCAGTGGCTATAAAGGTCTTGGCACAACCAACAGTCCGAGTAGCAAGATCGCCTAAAACATAGAGAGGAACTTCGGGATTAGCTTTGGCAAAGGCGAGTGTAGCCCGAATTGTAGCAGCAACTTTTTTATCTTTTGTCACTTCAGAGATAACTCTCTCTGTTTTTTTATCAAGTCTCAAGGCTCCCCACAATACAAGTTGAGAATTGCTTTCAGTGCCAATAAATTTATCGGCCCAAAATGGAACTGTCGAAAGAATCCCCTCTTCGGCCAAAGCCCGGGTACAAACTGCCAAATCTTCTCTGGAAAGATATCGAGCACCCATAAAGACCCAAGGATATTTATTCCCTGGATAGTCTGCAGCTAAAGTCCGAAAACGCGTTCCAGTTGAAAGATAGTGAAGAAGGGTTTCGTTTACTAGAAGACTTCTAGCCGGACCTTCTATAGTTATGGCCGTCTCATGGCGCTTAAGAGAATAGCCTTCACGTACGGCGTAAATGATAATCTCTTTTGCCGCTTTACGACCAACTAAAGAAGTAAGAGCGCTTAGATACTCCTTGAGGCCGAAAAACCGAGCTCCTTCGTAGCGTTGAAAAATCCTCCAGAATCCTCGCGGGTTTTCGCCGTGGAAATCAAGAGCTTTGACTCCCCGCGGCAGATAGACATCAACTTCATCCATTTTAAGTTTGGGTTGATACTCTTTTGCCTTAATCTCCATCTCTCTCACCTCCTATTAAAAGTGTTTTCATTGTCTTTTTGCAAAAAGTTCAAAGGTTTCACTACCTTGAACAATTCGCACCGGAGAATCCGCAGGAAGTAAATATCCCCTATTGTCGAGAACTAGCCGCGACTCGCCTTGGGAAACAACCTTTACATCTACTGTAGGAAAAATCTGGGGCTTCAAAAGAGAATCATAGATTTTTTTACCCCCACCAAATGGACATATCGGGGTCAAAATTACTCCACTTTCTGATAGTGGAATAATCGGGCCTCCAGCCGAAAGATTATAAGCAGTCGAGCCAAGAGCTCCGGTGAATATCGGCATTCTCAGACGTACAGGATGGTTATGTCCGTATACGGCCGTGGTATCCACCTCGGGGAAGATCGCTTTGTCCGGGTTCGCCTCGTCTATGGCTTTGGCCCCACGCGCGTACCCCATGATGTTCAGATGT
>CAYFWR010000057.1:0-4491 GCA_964346865.1 uncultured Candidatus Saccharibacteria bacterium | reverse complement strand
ATTATATCAATTTTGAGCTTAAATTTCTACCCTTTAAATCTAAATTGCCGATTGGCAGCTATAATTTTATCTCCGGCTTTAGCGCCTAAGCGTCTTAAAGCTTTATTTACTCCCATTCTCTCAAAAATATCATTTAGTCGAGCAACTGAATGAACGTTATTAAAATCAGTTCTTGAAACAAACTTTTCAACTTTAGGACCAACTACTCGAAACTTATTCCCTTCTTTTTTGACATCAAAAACATTTTTCTTAACCACATCAGAAATTGTAAAAACTTTGGGTTTTTCTTTTGCCTTTTTTACCTTCTTTGGAATCTTTTTAAGCAACTGGACAACATGATAAATTAAATCATTAACTCCTTTGTGGGTTACTGCTGAAATGGCAAAAACTCCTTTGTTTCTAATCTTTTTTATCTGGTTTAATTTCTTTTTGATTTCCTTTGGGTTTAAAACATCAATTTTACCTAAAACCAAAATTTGAGGTTTAGAAATAAGCTTGGGATTAAAAATCTTAAGCTCACTATTGATCTGTTTTATATCTTTTGTTAGATTTTTGTTTATCCCATCAATTAAATGGATTAAAACCCTAGTCCGTTCAATATGACGCAGAAACTCATCTCCCAATCCTTTCCCTTTACTTGCTCCCTCAATTAAACCAGGGATATCAGCAATAATAAAATCAAAGCCCGGACCAGAAACTTTGCCCAAATTAGGAACAATGGTAGTAAAAGGATAGTCAGCAATTTTGGGTTTTGCTTTCGAGACAACCGAAAGTAAGGTTGACTTTCCAACATTTGGAAGTCCGATTATTCCGACGTCAGCAATTAACTTTAACTCTAACCGAAGATACTTTTCTTCTCCTGGTTCTCCCAACTCGGAAATTAAAGGCACTTGTCTTGTTGAACTTGTAAAATGAGCATTTCCAAATCCTCCTTCTCCTCCTTTGGCTATACAAATTTTTTCCTTTTCATCCGACAGGTCGGCTAAAATTTTATTGACTTTGTCTTCATAAATAATGGTTCCGACTGGAACTTTTAAAACCAAATCTTTACCCGAATGTCCAGTCTGTTTATGATTTTTACCATTTTCACCATTTTCGGCTTTTAAACTTTTGTGTGAATTAAAAAAAGATAAAGTACCAAGATTAGGATCGACCTCAAAATAGACACTTCCCCCTCTCCCGCCATCGCCACCGTCTGGCCCTGCTTTAGCTTTGAATTTCTCATGAGCAAAACTAACCTTTCCATTTCCTCCATCTCCAGCCTTAATATAGATTGTAACTTTATCGGTAAACATATCTTAAATTAAAAATTTAAAAGTAAAAAATAAAATTGACAATTTAAAATCTTAAAAATTCTTGATATCTATTTTCAATTCCATTATATAACAAAACATCCTAATGGGGATGCTTTTATCTGAATTATATTGGTAATAAAAATATTCCAATTTTAGGGCCTTGAAGATTCCTTAAATTTGGAATAATCTATTTTTTGCGAAAAGTGTTTTTCAAAAATCAATAGATAAACCCAATCAGCGGTACACTTCCTGGTGTTATTGTCCGAGTATTAACCACGCCGTAGCCATAATAATTCATTTCTGAAATAGTATAAGAATTACCACTCACTGATTCAACATAACCTACGTGTCCAACCCAACTTTCCCAACTAACAAATATCGATCCAGGTCTCGGAGTGCTTCCAGTAGCATAACCCATAGCCTGAGCATTATAATACCACTGCCAAGCATTGCCACTCCAAGGAACATATCTTTTATTAGCCACCCACCAAGTGCAGTAACCCCAAGGAAATGTATTTCCTCCTCCCCCATAATAATAACTTGGAGTAGAAACATAATAGGAAGGATATGAAGGCTCTGGTTCAGGTTCGGGTTCATCAATATACCCATCAGGAATTATCAATTTCATACCAGAAGCCAAGGGACTATCCTCTAAATCATTTTGATAAATGATTTTTTCGGCCGAACTGTCATAAACCGCAGCAATTCCCTCAATGGTATCGCCATCGGCAACAATATGTAGAACTCCGGTTACTGGTAAAATCTTAAGGGTCTCTCCTGGTTTAATCTCATCTTCATCAGCCAAATCATTAGCCCATTTAATAGTACTAGTTGAAATACTGAACATGCTAGCAATTGACCAAAGAGTATCACCAGGTTCAACGACATAAGTAACTATTGAATCTCGGGGTCGGCCTTCTGGGATTGTAGTTTTGATTGTTGAAATCTTTGATAAAAAGTTATTTCTCGAAACTATCAGAGATTTTTTTAACTCTGAATTAGCAATATCATTAGCTTCTCCAGTAACTTGGGGATCCAAAACCGAAGCCAGTGAAGCAATTCTTTTACTATCTAAAATATCGCTTTTAAAAGATTCGGATTTTAATTTAAAGCCAATTGGCGATGGAGTTTCTTTAACTTTCATTACTGAGCTCTGAGATGATAAAAGTTCGGAAAAAACCACCAAAAAAAGTATCGCTATGATAGAAAGATGCGACACATATCTTGTCGGCTTTTTATAAATAAGCCGAATTTCTTTTAAAAACTTTCTTACCTCTTTTGTAATCATTAATAAAACTAAGGTAAGATATTTTTTTGTTTTTTGTTGGATTTTTATTAGGTTAAGTTTTGTTTTTTTGATTTTTAGACAGAGTCCCAGAGGGAGATTTTTGTTTTTCCCCGATTTCTTCATTAATAGTCCTAAAACTAAGGAGATCGGGATCCCGACTACATCAGATGTAAATTTAGTATAGTAATGTATCCGTCGGGAGATTTTTGAGAATAAAGTTTCTTTTTTACCCTGAGTTTCATTGAAGAATTGCTTCTTTCGGGGTATCAAAGAATCCATAAACCTCCTCTTTTTTAACTATTTCGACCCAAGCTAAACTTCTTTTGCTCTAAAATTTACATAAGGCAGTTTATCATAAAGAAAATCATTGTCAAGCCCCTAAATTCCCCTAAATATAGCCCAAAACCTACCTTTTTGAAATTAGAATTTTTTAATCCGGCGCTACTTCTTTGCGACTCAGGATTGTAATTGTGTCATCAATATTCTTTCGAACCTTCATTTCAATCTTTCTTTTAATATTACTATAAGTTCCGGTAGCAGTAATAGTGTATTCATTACCCAGGCCTCCACCTCCCGTCCCCGGATGCCATTTTAGGTAAAAAATTTCGTAGTTGCCAGAAGAATTATCATGCCAGACAACATGAGGAGTATCTCCTGAAAGTCGGATTAGAGGCCACATTGACCACCCAGAATTATTACTTAAATTGTCATATCTAGTAATCCCATCAGCAGTATTAAGGCCAACCCAACTACTACCATTCCATTTAGAATAAAAGATTTCGTAGCCGGCCGAAGAACTCCCCTCATACCAGACAACATGGGGAGTATCTCCTGAAAGTTGAATCTGGGGCCTAATAGAATCCTCGGAAGTAGAGCTTATATTAGTCGGGGTAGGCCAGTTACCGCCGACTATAGTGCTGTAATAGATATCCCAATTTCCAGGAGATTGATCAATCCAAACTACATGAGGATTACCCGAGGAGTCGAGTTGAAGTCGCGGATAAGAGGAAGGTCCAGGAGAAGCGTTATTTATATTACTTATATTAATTGGATCAGGCCAGGTGGTACCAAGTCCTTGGGTATAATAGATATCATCAACACCTCCTCCCCAAAACCGATAAACAACATGAAGTTGACTTCCGTCAGTGTTAAGTTTGATTTGGGGAATATCAGGAATACCTGAGCTGTTTTTACTAATATTAGTTTTAATCCAACTACTGCCATTCCACTCCGAGTAGTAAAGGTAATAAGGAGAAGAATCTTGCCAGACAATATAAGGATTGTTTCCAAAAAGTTCAATCTGAGGATTATCTGAGTGACCACTACTATTATTACTAAGGTTGTCATAACCATAGTCTTTATTTTTCCCAAAAATTGTCCCATCCATTTTAGTCCATTTACTTGTAGCTGAATTCCATCTGCTAAAAAGAACTTCCCTATTACTATTAGTAAAACTATCATCAACCCAAACAACATAAGGATTGCCAGCTGAATCAAGTTTGATCTGAGGATTAAAAGAAGTACCGTTTTCCGGGCATAAATTATCATAGCCTACTGCCCCGTCCATTTTAACCCAACTATTTGTAGCCTGATCCCATCTGCTAAATAAAAGGTCTATATTTCCTCTGGGCTTACCAGTCCAAACTAAAAATGGGGTATTGTCGGACTCTCTGATAACAAAAGAAAATTCGCCTATATTTGAAGTATCGCCACTAACTCCACTTAGAGACTCCCACCCTCCTCTTCCACCATTAACACTGGGGTTCCACCTAACAAAATTAATAACTGATGATGTTGATGAGCGCGAATCTTCTACCCAAGCGATATAAGGATTACCGTCTGAGTCAAGTTGGATTTGAGGATATTCAGAGTGAACGCTACTATTGCTTAAATTGTCTCCCAGATAGC
>CAYFWR010000056.1:0-4614 GCA_964346865.1 uncultured Candidatus Saccharibacteria bacterium | reverse complement strand
GCCCATTTAGGGTAAGTCGTAAAACGCACCTAAATGGGCTTTCATTTGCCTTAAAGGAGAATTTGGGAGTAAAATAAGACCAGATAAAATTAGAAAAAGGAAATGAAGCCATCATCGTCTAATATACTTTTAATTTCAGGTTGTCTTATAGAAAAAGATAAAAAAATTCTTTTAGTTCAAGAAGCTAAAAAACATTGCTATGGAAGTTGGAATTTTGCTCAAGGAAGACTTTTAAAAGCTAACCTAAACATTGTTGAAAACGCCATAAAAGAGACTAAAGAGGAAACAGGCTATGATGTAAAAATTGATGGTCTTATTGGCATTTATGAATATATTAGTGGACGAGGTACTAATGTTGTTGCTTTTCTTTTTAAAGCCCATATTATTGGCGGAGATGGTAAATTTAACAAAAAAGAGATTCTAAATACCAAATGGTTTAGTCTTGAGGAAATTCAAGAGTTAAAAAAGGACAATAAACTTCGCTGGCCAATGATGGAAAATGTTGCTAAAGATTGTTTGAGTGGCACATTGCACAAAATTGAAAATATAATCCAATTTGGGAATTGATTATTAAAGATTCCTCAGACAGATGAATTATTTTTAAGAAATTAAAATTGGAGAAGGGAATGTCAGATTATAAAAAATTTGCTTTGGATCTTGCTGAAAAAGCAGGAGAAGTTATCAAAGAAAAGTTTACTTTAGGGATTAAAAAAGAGTGGAAAAGTGACGATACGCCGGTAACAGAAGCTGACCTTTTTATTAACAAAATGGTTATAAATGCGGTAGGTAAAGAATTTCCAGATCATGGAGTGATAGCAGAAGAAGAGAGTAATCTTAAAGAAAGCGAGTATCTATGGGTTTGCGATCCACTTGACGGCACAATTCCTTTTTCCCATGGTATTCCAATTTGTACTTTTTCTTTAGCATTAGTAAAAAATGGTCAGAGTATTTTGGGAGTAGTCTCCGATCCTTTTATGAAAAGAATGTTTTTTGCAGAAAAAGGGAAAGGTGCTTTTTTGAATGATAAACAGATTTTTACTCCTCAATCAAAAGACTTAAAAAAAGGCATAATCGCTGTTGATATGTATAGATTAGGTAAATTCAGTTTATTAGACATTCAAAAATCAATATATGAGGATGGAGGGAAAGTAGTAAATTTTTGTTCGGTTGTTTATGAAGGTATGTTGGTAGCTCTGGGAGGACTTATTGGCACTATTTTCCCGGGATCAAATCCTCACGACTGTGCCGCCACTAAGATTATTGTCGAGGAGGCAGGTGGTAAAGTTACAGATTTGTTTGGAGAAGAATCTGACTATAGTCGTAAAATAAAAGGCGCAATTATATCAAATGGAGAAATTCACAATTATCTTTTAGAAAAAGTCAAAGCGAATCTAAAATTTCAGTAGTAGCCCTTTTCTCAAATCGAATAGAAATTAAAATCATATAAAAAATGGGAGGCGGAAGTCAATAAAATAATTTATTTTGAAGAGAAAGAGCTGAATCATTTTTAACCAAATAAAGAAGGCTAGTGTTTGCTAGCCATCTTTACCGCAAAAACCAGTTAGCTTAGTAGCCAAGATTTCTTTGGGTGTTGTACTTGGGTTTTAGTCGCTCGATCTCAGAGATTTCAAAGTCCTCTGCTTCTTTTGATGTAGAGCAAACACAATATCCAAAATGAGTAACATCTTGCCATTCGTCTTCCGCTAAATGCTGAAGTAAGCGACCTCTAATCCCTTGGTTACTAGTTGCCTTACCAACGTACAAGACAGAAAGGTACCCATTTGTATTATCAGGATAACCACAATAATAGACTCCGATTGCAGTTGAATCCCAATCACCAACTATCTTTTCGTTATACTGGTAATGTCCTTCATATTTGTAGATCATCATTTTCCTTTCTAGGCACTTAATAGTAAATAGATGGAATTATTGCCTATCTTCCTCTAAACTAGTCTACATATTTTTTTGCTTTTGTAAAGTATTTTTAACATCCAATGTAAAAAGATCTTGACATCACTTTTTTACAAATGTATTATAATTACAGAGAAAAGGAGGTGAAATGACTATTTCTGAGAAGATTAAAGAACTCAGAATAGAAAGAGACCTTACTCAGGAAGAGTTGGCCGAGCAGCTTGGCATAAGCCGTCAAACTTATATTTCAATGGAATATGGTAAAAGAGAGCTTACTCTTGCTGAGGCAAAAAAGTTGGCTGATTTCTTTAGTATCCAGCTTGAAGAACTACTAGAACTATCTGAATATAAAGTAATACTAGAAAATAAGCCTCAAATAAAACCAATCGAAAAACTGCAAATAAGAGTCACTAGAAAGAATTTAGATAAGTTTAAACAGTGCCTTCTTTATGTTCTCGGACAAGTTGGTGGAAAGCCAAACGTTGGAGAAACTGTACTTCACAAACTTTTATACTTTATTGATTTTGACTATTATGAAAAGTTTGAGGAAAACCTAATGGGTGCTACTTATATTAAAAATCTTCATGGCCCGACGTCAGTTGAGTTGGGCACGATTATAGACGATATGAAAAAAAATGGCGAGATTGAGGCTGTTAATAGCCGCTATTTTAAATACGATAAGAAGAAATATCTACCTCTCAAACGACCTAATCTTATCAATCTTTCTGCTCGAGAAATAGAACATATTGACGAAGTTTTGGCACGTCTTAGTGACAAAAATGCCAAGGAAATAGAAAATTATTCCCATGAAGATATCCCCTGGAAGACAGCTAAAGATGGACAGTCGCTTTCTTATGAAAGCGTATTTTATCGTGATGAGCGTTATTCCGTAAGAAACTATGACGATGAACTTTAATGAACTTGCGGAATTTGCTAAGGAATTTAAGCGACTGGCAAAAAAATATAAATCGCTTCCTCATGATATAGAAGAGTTCAAGCGGGTTATAATAATAACTCCAGTTGGAACCAGTAAACATTTTAATATCATTACAAAAAATGAACAGTGCCTTATTATTAAGGCACGATTTTTTTGTAGATACTTAAAGGGGTCTTCGCTACGAATTATCTACGCATACAAAGAAGAAGACAACGTAATTGATTTTATTGAGATTTATTTTAAGGGTAATAAAGAAAATGAAAATTATGATAGGATTAAAGAATATTTGAAAAATTTTTCTTAACCATTAATTTTATTCGGATCTGTTTTGAGTTATCTTGGTAATCGTTCTCAAATTCTTCCTCTAGAGGCGGATAAAAATTTGAAGAAAGATTTAATTTCAAATCTACCACAAAAAATCGTCCTTTGGGCGGTTTTTTTGGTTGCAGTGAGCTTGTCGAAAAGGTAAAATGGTTATGTATGAGCAAAAAGGCAATAAAAGTAATAAAAAATCTGGTTTCAAAATTAAAACTTGTTGATAAAAAGCTGCTTATAGGTGGAGTAGTTATATTTGTTATTCTTAGCGGCTCAGCTTCTTATGCGATTTTTATGAATCAAAAAACAAAAAAGACAGAACCAGAGACTTCTAAGACAAACTCAGAAGAAACTGAGGGAGAAGAAAAAACTAAAGAAGAACAAGCTAGTGAAACAGATAAAGACACTCAGCCAGATACTGGTACTGGCTCTGCTAGTAATGGTAGTAATACTGGTACTGCTCCTCCTGAAGCGCCGAGCGATCCTGGTTCCCCAGGATGGGTTTGGGACGAAACTCCACCTGTATTTGTTAACCTTATGGTAAATTTTGCCCCTTATAATCCTGGCACAGGGAAAGCAGGCGACTTTATCTTTGACGCCGTTCTTGATAAGGTGTTTGGAGATTTTGGTCAAACTGTTTCGAGTCCCGAAGGACCTAAAATTCTACCCACTTATGATTTTATGGTAACTCTTGATACTCCCGTATATGCCCCCACCGGAGGAGAAGTAGTAATGCTTACATATCAGGCTTCAACAAACGATTATGAAATCCTAATTCGACCAGTTTACAACAGTGTTTGGCTTATAAATTATGACCATCTTAGAAATCTAAATCCGGCGATCGCAGAAGGGGCTCAGATAACAGCAGGCCAATATTTGGGAACCCCAGGCCCTTGGTTTAGTAATGGGATTGTAGAGTTGATGATTACTAGGGATATAGGTGAGGGTTCAATTGCATATTGTCCTTATGATTTTCTTAGCTCATCTTTGAAAGCGACATATACTTCTAAGATAAACACAATC
Organism: uncultured Candidatus Saccharibacteria bacterium; assembly: GCA_964346865.1. Classification (GTDB taxonomy): domain Bacteria; phylum Patescibacteriota; class CPR2; order CAYFWR01; family CAYFWR01; genus CAYFWR01. The sequence continues at coordinate 428 of CAYFWR010000056.1, read as the reverse complement.
ATGAGTGAATGGGAGACTTTTAAAGGCGATAGCAGTATTTACGACGAGGGAGTAATGGTAAAACCAGGATGTCTTATGAATACAACCTCATAAAAAAAGCAGCCAAAACCCCCAATAAAAAACCGCCTTTTGGGCGGTTTTTTGCTTGCGGTGAGCTTATCTAAGGATTAAAATGGTTATGTATGGACAAAAGGTAATAAAGTCCGAATTGAAGGAATAAAAAGAGATTTATGCGACACTAGTCCATGGGAATTTAACTCAAACTATACGGATTTTGTAAGATAATATCTAAGATGAAAAAAGAACTAAAAATTTTAAAAACAATAATATATATAACATTTTTTATATTAATTCTGTTTTTTATTGGGATTAGGTCAAAAAATATCAAAGCCCAACTTGCCGATTCCGCGTGGCCAACATATATGAAT
>CAYFWR010000055.1:0-4642 GCA_964346865.1 uncultured Candidatus Saccharibacteria bacterium | reverse complement strand
TATTATACCAAAAACCCTTATGTTTGTCAAATATATTTATCTTAAAATTATCCAAAAAGCAAGGGCAAGCTGGACTAAGCCCATTCCCAATTTCATCTTTCTTTTGTTTTTATGTTCCCATTCTTTAAGATAAACCATCTTTTCTCCAAAAATAACCAATCCTAAAATAATAATCAAAGGAAGAACAAACATTAGGTTATATAAGAGTAGATAGCTTAAGGTTAAAATCGGAGAAGCTACAGTTTCGTTTAAAACTCTTAGAATTCCTACATACAAAGGCAAAGAACAAGGAGTTTCAAAAAAGGTAACAAAAAAGGCAAGAATAATTGTGGCTGGTAGAGTCCCTACTTCAACCAATCTGTTTAAAAGTCCTCTGGTTTTTTGAGGAATTTGTAAAGTAATTCCTTTTCCGTAGAAAAAATAGTCTTTAAGGTTGATACTGGCTGCAAAAAACAGAATTCCAAACAATAAAAGATCAACATATAAGCCTGCTTTTCTATAAGAAGTTGAGGTTAGAAGAGCTAATGAATTAAATAAAAAGAATCCCAAAAGAAGATAAGTTAAAAAAGTAACAACTATGTAAGCTCCCCCAATAATTTTTGTCTTTTCGGGAGTATCTTTAAAGATAATTAAATAGCCTAAAAGAAACAAGAGAATTCCAATAGCACAGGGATTAATCCCATCTGTTAGCCCAGTAATAACTACTAGAATTGGAAGTGGCTTTAGGCTAGCAATATTATTTATCTCTTTAGTAAGAGGATAATTTTTATCTATCCACTCAAGATAACCGCCAGCAAAAATCTTGACATTTTTAAAATCTAGACTTCTAAGTTTATCTTGAGCTTGTTCACTTACTTTACAGTCTTCTCCGCCACAATAGACAATTATAGAGGCGTCTTTAGGTAAATCTTTTGATTTTTCGGTTAAATCAAAAATAGGGATCGAAATTGCCTTAGGAATATGATCTTTTCTGTATTCAATGTCACTCCTTAAATCAATTAAAATAAAATTATCACTTCTATCAATCTTTTCTTTTAATTCTTCGGCCTTAATCCTTAATGATTGGTCTTTATTTTTAAAGCTGGATTTTACTCCCCAATAAATTCCTATAATTAAGATTAAAAGAATAACGATTGCCAATAAGCCAATATAATTTTTATCCTTGAAGTATTTGGTCATTATTCTCAACATTAACATATCCCTTATATCGGTTTTTATAGATCCAAGCAACAACAAGGCCAGTTAAAAATCCACCAATATGAGCCCACCAGGCAACTCCACCTTCAACTAAAAGACTTTTAGTAGTAACCGTTAAAGTTCCGTTAAAAAGCTGAGTTAGAAACCAAAAACCTAACACTATTCCTGCTGGAAGAGTAATAACAGTGGCAAAAAAGAAAATAAAGACTAAAGTATGAATTTTGGCTCTTGGGAAAATCAAAAAATAAGCTCCTAAAACTCCAGCAATAGCTCCACTAGCTCCTAAATTAGGAATATCGATATTATAGATAAAAGTATATTGAATAATTCCTGCTGCCAGGCCACAAAAAAGATAAAAAACTAAAAACCAAAAACGTCCAAATTTATCTTCAATATTGTCGCCAAAAATCCACAAAAACCACATATTAGAGATTAAATGAAGCCATCCAGCATGCAAAAATATACTAGTTAAAAATGGCAAAAGGGTTATAGGGGAAAAGATATCAACCTTTGTTGGAATTAGAGCATATTTTAAAATAAAAGGATCTCCTAGGAGGTTTTCTAAAAAGAATATAAAAACAGTAATAACAATTAAAGAAACTGTTATAATTGGAAAACTTCTTGATGGAATGTTATCTTTAATGGGAAACACGTCTAGAAGTTAAAAGTTTTCCGACGTTTTGGTCGGAATACCGACTTTACGTCGGAGAAAGTCAAAACTATTTTTGAATAATATTTTTGTTCAAACGAAACAAAAAATCAATTGTTATTTAGTGGTTTTTAGGAATTGGTAAATAATATTCTTATTTTTCAAACTTGTTAGAAAGAACAACTTTTAAATCAACAATCTTTACTCTTTTTTGTTTCATTGTATCTCGATCACGAATTGTAACCGCTTTATCCTTCAATGTCTCGAAATCAACGGTAACACAATAAGGAGTACCGATTTCGTCTTGGCGACGATATCGCTTGCCAATACTTTGAGTTTCATCATACCGAGTTCTAAAAACATCTCTTATATCTTCCCAAACTTTTTTAGCCACAGGAACTAAGTCTTTATGATTAGAAAGCGGTAAAACTGCTACTTGGTAAGGAGCAATATCTTTATGGAATCGCAGGACAACTCGCTTTTCTTTTTTACCTTCCGCTGTTTTTGCTTCATCTTCATCATAAGCATCTAAAATAAAAACTAAAGCGGCTCTCTCAATCCCTAGTGACGGCTCAATAACATAAGGAATGTATTTCTGGCTAGTTCCCTCATTAAAATAAGAAAGGTCTTTACCAGAAACTTCGGAATGCTTTTTTAGGTCATAGTCTGTCCGATTAGCTACTCCTTCTAACTCTCTCCACCCAAAGGGAAACCTGTATTCAATATCAACTGCAGATTTAGCATAATGAGCTAATTCGTCTTTTTTATGATCTCTTAATCTTAAATTTTCTTTCTTGATTCCTAAATTCAAAAACCAATTTAACCTTTCTTTTTGCCAAAACTTAAACCATTTCTCATCTTCTTTGGGATTGACAAAAAATTCTAACTCAACTTGTTCAAATTCTCGGGATCTAAAGACAAAATCACTCGGGGTAACTTCATTTCTAAAAGCTTTGCCTATCTGAGCAATTCCAAAAGGGATTTTAAGCCTCATTGTCTGTCTAATGGTATCAAAATTGACAAAAATTCCCTGGCAGGTTTCTGGGCGAAGATAAGTAAGGCTTGAGGTATCCTCTACTGGTCCAGTATAAGTTTTAAACATTAAGTTGAATCTTTTTGGTTCGGTTAACTCTCCTTTACATTCAGGACACTTAACTTTTTTTAAAGCTTTTTTTAATTTAAAAATATCAGCTGAGGTAGTAACTCCCTCTTCTTCTTTTCTTAAAGATTCAATCAAATGATCGGCTCGAAAGCGTTTTTTACACTTTTTACAATCAACCATGGGATCAGCAAATTGAGTCGTATGGCCAGAAGCCTCCCAAACTTTGGGATTCATTATAATCGAAGAGTCTAAACCAACAATATTATTGTGTTTATAAACTATTTCTTTCCACCAAGCTCTTTTGATATTATTCTTTAGTTCAGCTCCAATTGGCCCCCAATCCCAAAAACCGCCAATTCCACCATAAATTTCAGAGGACGGGAAAATAAATCCCCGCCTTTTAGCCAAAGAAACAATTTGTTCCATAGATACCTTTGCCATAAGTTCAGTTTAACAAGAACCTTGGTTCTTTTCAATCAGAAATTTAAAAAGAGACGCTTGTCCCCAGTCGTCTCTTTGCTATAGTCATTAGCTATTCGCTATTAGTTAACTTTCCGTCACCGTCGGATACCCAACCTTAGTCCAACCATCCATTCCTTCTTTAAAAACCGTGATATTTGTAAATCCTAATTTACTGAATTCCTTGGCAGCTTTGTCGGCACTTTGACAACTAGTATTGTAACACATTACCACTAAAGCTTTATCTTTAGATAGATCTTTGCTTTTTTCAACAATATCAACCAAGGGGATATTCACTGCTCCTTTAATATGAGATTCGTTAAAATCTTGGGATAGTCTGGCATCAACTAAAATAAAATCTTCTTTATTATCAAGCTTATTTTTAAGACTAGATGCAGTTATTACTGTGAAAGTTGGGATAATAGTTGATTGAGGTGTAGTAATTGTGATATCAGATAAAGCTTTATCTTGAATTTTATTTAGTTCTTCAAGTTTTGCATAAGTGCTAACAGCCAAAATTACAGAAATTAAAGCAAAGCCAAATATTAAAAGTACTAATTCTTTTTTGTCAAAAAGTTGTTTCATTTTTTTCTTTATAATTTCTTATTTTATATTACTAATATTACTGGGAACAAGTCAAGATGATTCTTATGTTTATTCTCCTAAAAGCTGGAGATAAATTTCTCTTTGCTTGGGACCATCAAGCTCTATAGCTAAAATTCTTTGCCATTTTCCTAAAGATATTTTCCCATTGGAAACTGGAACTGTCTCACTGGTTCCTAAAAAAAGATGTTGACAGTGAGCATGACCATTAAGACATTCTCTAGTACCATCTGAACAAACTAAATTTTCAGTTCTTACTTTTAAATCATTATGGCGGTAATATTTATCCTTAGGTATAAACTCATTAAAAAATTTGTTAAAATCATCAAAAAAGCAGTTTTCCTTTTCATTTACTCTTACTGCCAAAGTAGTATGACGCGAAAAAATAAGAATCTGTCCTTCTTTTAAATCTTCTTTTTTAACAAATTCTCCTACTTTATCAGTAATATCAATAAACTGAAAATTTTTCTTGGTCTTGAGTTTTAATATTTTGCTTCTTAACTTCATTCCCTCCTCGAATTAACGAGATGATTATAGCATAATACTAAAAATAGTAAAAATCAAAAGAGTGTTTAAAATCAGTATTGATTTTTACTCAAACTCAATTGTTTTTAAGATTAGGTCAAAGGCTT
>CAYFWR010000054.1:0-4870 GCA_964346865.1 uncultured Candidatus Saccharibacteria bacterium | reverse complement strand
AGAAGTCTTTCCTCAAGTAAAAAAGATAGACTTCCGAGTATTTCGCCCATTAGACTTAATAAAATAAGACCGCTCATTTGTGCGAAAAAATTATTTCCTGATTTGCACTTTTGAGCGGTTTTTCTATTCTCTATTTTCTATTAACTAATCTCTATTAATGTACCGAACAAGTAATACATGGATCATAAGCCCGAATAAGCATCTCAATTTCTTTTTGTCTTTTTTTATTAGAAAGTTTGGAATTATTCTTCAGTAAGATATTAGCACTTTCTTCAATGCTTGTTAAGTTTTGGGCAGTTGGTGTAATAATATCACAGCCGATAATTTTTCCATTCTTATCAATTTCATAAGTATGATAAAGAATGCCACGAGGTGCTTCACAAACTCCGACCCCATAGCCTGGTTTTACTTTATACTTAACAATCGAATTGTCAATCTTCTGAGCTAAAAGCTTGTCTAAACACTTAATTGCCTCTTCAATAAAATGTAAAATTTCGACCGCTTGGGCTAAATTATTGTAAAAGGGATTAGAGCTTGGAAAAATTTTTGAATTATAAAAGGCTTTTTTGGCTCTCGGATGAAGATTTTCGCCATTGATATTTACTCTAGCCAAAGCTCCAACCATAAATCCCTTACCTTTATACTCACTAAACTTGGCTGTTGAATATGATTTAATTACCTCAATAATCTCTTTTTTATAGTCCCTTGGATCAAAAGAATTTCCTTTATTCGAGCTAACTAAACCGCTATAAAAACCATAACCCTCACGGGATTCTAAGGCTAAAAACTCTGTTTCGTTTTTCATCTTAGGATAGTTAAGCTTTTTAAAAATTTCTATTGTTTTTTGGGCATCGGGAATTCTTTCGAACAGATCTTCTCGTAAATTTTTAAGGGTATTTCTTTCAGGAACTTTAGTAAAGCCGCCTACTGTCGGCGTTAAGGGATGGACAATCCGACCGCCGATAGTTTTAACAATCTCATCTCCTAATCTTTTTAAATTCAGAGCAACTTTAAACTCGGCTGGACTTTTCTCAGCAACAACCAAAGCGCTCGGAAGACCAAGATAGTCAGGGAGAGCTAAAAAGAAAAGGTGAAGAGTGTGACTTTGAATATTTTGGCCACAGATGAGAATTTTTCTTAAAAGAACAGTTGATTCGGAAACTTTAATTCCAAGAGATTTTTCTAAAGCCTTAATTGAAGTGATCATATGAACTGTGGGACAGACGCCACAAATTCGAGGAGTAATATAAAAAGCATCAGTATAATTTCTACCTAAAAGCAAGGCTTCAAAAAGCCGTTCCCCTTCAACAATAGAAAGCTTAGATCTTGATTTTTTAAAATCAATTAACAGTGAACCATGCCCTTCTATTTTGGTAATTAAATTTGACTCTAAATTAGCCATAATTTATTAAAAATTGTTAACTTTTGTAGAATATTGATAACTAATATTATGTTAACAAGTATGGGTATTAAATAACACTAACTTTCTCTTTCTTTATTAATCTGATCGAAAATTTCGATCTGAATTTTTGCTTCTTCCTCGCCGAATTCTTCAGCTAAGATATTAAACATTGTCTTAACATTCGGCTGGTCAATTGTTCCAAAACAACCATAACATCTAACTTTGTTAGTCGGACAAATCGCTCCACAACCGCCAATCGTTACTGGCCCCAAGCAAGGCTCACCATCAAGGAAAAGACAGTGATTTTCATTTAGTTTACATTCCAGGCAAACTGGATAAAACCGATCTTTGGGCAGCCTGCCAACAATAAGTTGACTTATAACTCGCTCTAACTCTTTTTGATCAATCGGACAACCGCGCAATAAAACATCAACCTTAACAATACTACTTAAAGGCTTTGCATCAAAACTTAAGGGCTGGTAATCTTTATTATAAACGGCCTTGGTAAATTTTGCGCGGTCTTTTTCCTTAACAATTGCCTGAACGCCACCAAAACAGGCACAACTCCCCACTGCTACCAAAAATTTAGATTGCTTTCTAATTTCTTCGAGACGGTTAACATCATTTGAAGTCATTACTGCTCCTTCAACAAAAGAGACATCATAAGGACCAGGTTTAGTATCCGAGGAGGCTAAACGACAGTTAACGATATCAACCGCGTGAGCAACTCCTAAAAGTTTTTCTTTAAGACTCAAAATCTCAACTTCACAGCCTTCACAATCAGTGAAATCAAAGATGGCAATTTTTGTCTTATGGATTGTTGGGTTTTTGGGATTTTGAGATTTACTCATTTTAAAAATTTTATTTTATATTATCTGCCCTGTATAATTCCGAAGGATTTGTTCGGGGTCGTTTTTAATTTCTAGTTTATATTTTTCATATCGCTCCTTCCTTCTCTATCTCTTTATAATTAAATACTGGGCCGTCGGTGCAGACATAGTGCTCACCAAAATCACAATGTTGGCAAATTCCCATCCCACATTTCATTCTTCTCTCCAAAAGAACAAAGATATTTTTCTTTTCGACTCCTCTTTTAAGTAATTCTTTAATAACAAATTTATACATAATTGGTGGGCCACAAAGCAAAGCAATGGTATTTTTCGGAACTTTCAGCTTATTAAACAAGATAGTAATTACTCCAATATTCCCTTTCCAATTTTTATCAGGATTATCGACAGTTAAATGCAGGTCAAAGTTTTTCCGCCAAAGACCAAATTCATCTTTAAAAAGAAGATCAGCTGGAGTTCTTGCGCCATAAAGAATCATTATCTTTCCTAAAAATCCCTTAGTATCTAAAGTATATTTAAACAAAGATCTTAAAGGAGAAATCCCAAAACCGCCAGCCGCTACCAAAACATTTTTATTTCTTAAATACTCTATCGGAAGTCCTCGACCAAAAGGGCCTCGAATTCCTACGGTATCACCAATTTTAAGATTATGAATGGCAGAGGTTAGTGTCCCAATTTTTTTAACCAAAATTTCTATGTATTCTTTATTTTCTGGAGAAGAGGTAATTCCAAAAGGAGCTTCTCCAAAACCAAAAACTGAAACCTGAATAAATTGACCTGGAGAAAATTTAAAACTTTTGGCTACTTTTTCATTATCAAACTTTAATCTAAAAAGTTTAACTTCTTTTGCCAATTCCTTTTTTGAAATGACTTTTGCTGTTTTGGGAAGAAAACTATTTACTTCCGACATCTTTTATCCTTTTTTAATTCCAATTTATGAGAATACATTTCTTTCTGGACTAAAAAAATCAAAATGTTCTGAAGAGAAATTTTGGTGGGACAATAAACAAAACAGCGACCACAACCAGTGCATAAAAACTGGTCAAAATCACGCTTGGCATGGACAAACTTATGAGTAAATCGTTGTTTAAACCGCTGCCATTTATCTTGTCGGAAATTAAAGCCGCCGGCCACAAGATTAAAATTGGTTAGCTGACAAGAATCCCAAAAGCGACACCGCCTCACTTCTTTTATTCCTGAAAGGCCAATCTCATCATCAATATCAAAGCAAAAACAGACCGGACAAACTAAAGTACAGTTGGCACAACCAAAACATCTTTCCGAAACTGTCTGCCAAACACTATCGGGAACTTTCTTTACTGCCTTTTCTATCAAATTCTGATCAAAATCTATCTTTTGATTATGAATGGGGCGAGGCCTAAGATCTTTCTTAGTCTCTTTAAAAATCTTTTCTTTTGTTAAGATTTCTCCCTTCTTACTACCAGTAAAAACTATATAATCCTTCCCAGTATTTTCCAAAAAAAGATCATAACCAGAATGAATATTACTACCCAAAATTTCACAAAAACAAAATTCATCTGGCTGACAAGTAATTCCAATAATAAAAAGGTCCCTCCGCTTAGCTTGGTAATAAGGATCGTGCGCCAAGGTGATATCTAAAAGACGAATTCCATGAACATCACAAAGATGAAGTCCCAAAAAAGCCATTTTTTTAGCCTTGGAACTTTCTTTAATTTTCCCCTTTTCGACTCTAAAAAGTTCCTCAATTCCAGGATATAAAAACTTTTTCGGTGGTAAAATGGTCCGGGTAGGATAATTTAAAGCCAAAGAATCTGAAGTATTAACTTTTTTAAAAACGAATTCTTTATCCTTTTCTACCGGTGCATAGACATCATATCCTTTAATCTGAAGAATTTCGATTAGTTTAGGAATATTTGTTTTTTCTAAAATATAAGACACGTTAGAAAATTAAAAATTAGAAATTAAAAATTACTAATTGATTTTTGAGATTTGATTTCTATATCCTTATGCTTTTATTTTATCTTATTTTAGCAAAATAAAAACCCCCTTAGCTTAAAGGCCAAAGAGGTTTTTATTTATTTTTTATTTAATTTTTAGACCTTGATTAATTTGAATTTTCTTCCCAAGCCGAAAAGTATAATCGAACCAAGAGCTGAGATTAAAAGGCTAAGATTAGAACCTACTCCCGCTTTTGGTAATTCCTTAACCTCAGAGGTCAAAGAAACTCCGAGTCCGCCTACACCAGCGTCCATTGGCACTACAGGTTCAGGCTCGCATGGCTCCTCTGGTTCTTCTGGTTCACAAGGCTTTTCAGGTTTGCATGGTTTTTCTGGCTTACAAGGTTTGGTTTTGACCAAAAAGTTGTCTTGTTTCTTGTTACCTTTATCAGTAAAAAGAACAACTTTGTAAGGGCCTTTACCAGCATCAGTTGGAACTGTCCAAACCTGAGAATTAAAATCTCCTTCTTCGCCAACTGTAATAGTTCCACTTTCTACTACTTCTCCTCTCTTTGCTGAAGGAGGATTGGTATAAATAGCGTAATCATAAGTCCCAGAATCAAAATTACTACCGTCTAAATAAACATCTTCGCCATGCTTATAGTGATTTTGATTGACTGTTCCTTCGGTATCGGTAGTCT
>CAYFWR010000053.1:0-4874 GCA_964346865.1 uncultured Candidatus Saccharibacteria bacterium | reverse complement strand
ATAAACATCGGGGTTTTACCCTCATTGGTCAGCTTTTCTAACTCGGTTGTCAAGGGTTTAACATCAATCTTTCTTTCTTCCATAAGTTTTAAGTTGCCCAAGATTATATCCCTGTCCCGAGCAACGCCGAGGGACTTCCCACTAATCTTTGCCTCAACCCCTCTCCCGGGAATCGCCTGAAAATTTTTTGGCTCGGCTAATTTTATTTTTTCTTCTTGTGCTTTTTTAACAATTGCCACTCCCAGTGGATGCTCTGAATTTCTCTCGACACTCCCCGCATAAAACAAGATTTTTTTCTCGCTGATTACCGATCGCCTATCACTGATTGTTATAATATCAGTCACAGATGGCTCTCCTTTGGTAAGTGTCCCTGTCTTATCAAAAACTACCGTATTAATCTTTAGCGCTTCTTCCAAAGTCTCTCCTCCTCGGATTAAAATCCCTTTTTCCGCCCCTTTACCGGTTCCTACCATAATCGCTGTTGGTGTTGCCAAGCCCAAAGCGCAAGGGCAAGCAATAATCAGAACCGCTACAAAATTTAAAAGAGAAAAAGTTAACACTGGCGCTGGGCCAAAAATATACCAAATGGTAAAAGTAAGAATAGCAATTATAATAACCACTGGCACAAAGTAGCCGGTAACTTTATCAGCTAATCTTTGAATCGGCGCTTTAGACCCTTGGGCTTCTTGAACAATTTTGATAATCTGAGCCAAAGCCGTTTCCTTGCCGACTTTAGTCGCTTTAAATTTAAAAGATCCGGTTTTGTTGATAGTGGCGCCAATAACCTCATCCCCTACCTTTTTGTCAACTGGGATACTTTCACCAGTAATCATTGATTCGTCAATCGTTGATGAGCCCTCGATGATTTTTCCGTCAATCGGAATCTTTCCCCCAGGTCGAACCAAGACAATATCACCGGCTACAACTTTTTCGATAGGAATATCAACTTCTTTTTTATCACGGATCACTCGAGCTGTTTTTGCCTGCAATCCAATTAGTTTTTTTATCGCCTCCGAAGCCCGCCCCTTGGCAATGGCTTCAAGTAGCCGACCTAAAAGAATCAAAGCAATAATAATTGTTGCTGTATCAAAGTAAACTTCGGGCATTTTCCCGACAGAAGCCACAACACTAGGGAAGAAAGTAACTATACCGCTGTAAATGTAGGCAGCTAAGGTACCAACAGAGATTAAGGTATTCATATCGGCAGTTCGATGTAAAATGGCTTTATAGGCACCGCGGTGGAATTGCCAACCCGACCAAAACATCACCGGGGTTGCTAAAATCAAAAGAACCAGATGATCCTTTAGAATTTCGGCTACCCAGGGGAACCACTCCGGAAAACTCCCCAGAAAAATTGGGATGGAAAGTAAAGCGGCAAACCAAAACTTGGTTTTTAAAGTTGAGATTTCCTTCTCCCGAGCTAATTTTTCTTCTTCGACGACATCGGAAATTTCCTCAATTTCTTTTGTCTGATAGCCCAGATTTTTAATTGCGGAAATAATTTTATCTAAAGAGATAATATCCTCGTCATACTGCAGGTTAGCTTTTTCGGCGGCAAAGTTCACCGAAACCTTATCAACTCCCTTTAAATTTGAGAGTTCTTTTTCTATAGTTATGGCACAAGATGCGCAATGCATCCCGCTTATTGCTAAATCAGTTCTTTTCTTATGCATTTATCTCTCCTTTTTTATGTTTAACAATTTCCTTGACAAGAAAATAACTAAGAATTGTCCTGATAATTACTATACCTCCCAACTGTAACAAAGCTTTTTCTGACGGAGCAGCAATTGTAGTAATAATATCTCCTGCTAAAAAGAATTCTAATCCAAGAACCATCTTCTGACCAAAATTTGCCCTTACCTGTTCCCAAGGTATCAATCTGTCATCAAGTTTTTTAGTAAGCTCAATTTTAGCTAATTTAAAAATAGCAATCAAGCTTCCCCAAATAACTAATAAAACTCCTATTCCCTCTAGAACTGGGACAAAAATATTTACAATAAACACAATGAAACTATGCATTTTTTCCCTTTATTTAAAATTTTTTATAAACTATCTCTATTCTAGATTAATATTCTAATGTAAAAATCCTTCAGGATTATCTTCAAAAAAATCTTTACATTTTCGGCTGCAAAAATAGAAAGTTTTTTCTTTATATTTCGTTTTATATGGTGCTGTCTCTTTTTGAATCCGCATCTTGCAGACTGGATCAGTAACCAAACTTATCCCTCCTTCTTTCAGTTTTCCATCTGAAAGCCAAAGCACCCGATCGGCAACGTCCATAATCCGCATATCGTGACTGACGATAACTACCGTCTTTTTCTCTTTTTTAGCAATGTCTTTTAGAATCTGCATCACTTTAGAGCCATTTTTAGAATCAAGGTTGGCGGTAGGTTCATCTGCTAAAATCAAAGAGGGATTACCAGTTATGGCTCGGGCAATGGAAACTCGTTGGGCTTCTCCGCCTGAAAGTTTGGAGGGCCGAAAATTTAACCGATCGTCTAAACCCAAACCCAAAAGTAGTTCAGATGCTTTTCTTGCTGCTTCTTTTCCTTTGATTCCCTTTAGATTAAAAGCAATTTCTACATTTTCTTTGGCTGAAAGAGCTTCCAAAAGGTTGGCGGTTTGAAAAATAAAACCAATATTTTTTCGTCTAATTTTTGGCAGTTTTTTCTCAGAAAGATGTGAAATTTCTTTATTGCCGATTATCACTTTTCCAGAAGTCGGCTTAAGTAATGCGCCGGCAATTGTTAAAAGAGTAGTTTTTCCAGAACCTGAAGGCCCCATTATTAAAACGACTTCGCCCGGGAAAATATCAAGATTCACAGAATCAAGGGCAATTATCTTTGTATGTCCTTTCCCATAGGTTTTTGTAATTGATTCTAATTTTAGGATTGGTTTATGAACCATATGTTGCAAAATTAAAGATTAAAAACACAGACAAAAATTTAAAAACACTATTTAAGATTTAAATACCATTACTGGATCAATCCTAGCAATCCTTCTTATCGGAATATAAGAAGCAATAATACTAATTCCCAAAGCTGCTCCAAAAACTTCTAAAACCATAATTGGCGAAAAACTAGTGGTAAAAGCTGGGACAAAATTAGTAATTATTTTTGATATTCCAAAAGTCAAAATTACACCCAAGATAAAACCCAAAATCCCTGACCATAAGGCCTGTTGGAAGATAATTCTGTATAGCTTGATATTAGAAATTCCAATCGCCTTTAAGACGCCATATTCCTTAGATTTTTCTATAGTGGCGGTATAAATAGTCAACCCAATAATTGCAATACCGATAACTAAAGCAATAACTACTAAAACATATATTATTGGTAAAAAACTTTCCTCAACAATCCGACGATTATCTTTTATGAATTCAGTTTTTGTTAAAGTGTTTGTCTCTTTGAATTTTGAATCAATCTCTTCTTTTACCTTATTTATGTCAACACCCCGATCCACTTTTACTAGAAAATAATTGGAAAATCCCTGGAATTTAAGTACTGTTTCGACATCCGAAAATCGAGCAAAACAAAACTGACTAATAACCATATTGCCACCTTCGGAAATGCCAACAATTTTAAAATTAGTGCCAGTAATATTTAACTGGTCGCTAATTGCCAAGTTATTATTTTTGGCAAAAACTCGATCTATAATAATTTCTCCTTCACTTGGTTCTCTCTTCCCTTCGACCATTCTTAAAGGACCGCCCAGTTTTTTCTCAACATCGTAACCAAAAAGAAAAATTACCACTTCTTTCCCCCTTAAATCAAAAGCAACTTGGCGTCCTAATAATTTATCTACCTCGCGTACTCCTTGAATTTTTTTGATTTCATCTTTTAAAGACTTAGGCAAAATTGAGGCACTATGAAACATATCTGAAGTCCCTTTTTGAACTACCCATAAATCAGTTGGGATACTTTCGATATAGGCAGAAATCATTTCATTCCAACCCCGATAAAGTCCGGATATCACCAGAATCAAAAGAACTGAAAAAGCTACTCCGCCAACTGAGATAACAAAACGGACTTTTTCGGTAAACAAATTTTTACGAGCCAAAGGAACCATTATCTTAAATCCTAAACTCTAAATCCTAAAATTACTTATTTGTAATTCGTAGTTACTTAACGATAATTTTTCCGTGGAACATTCCCATCCCACAGGAGAAATCAAATTCTCCAGATTTTTCAGGAGTAAATTCTACTGAGGTTACTCTATTCAAAGCTAGTTTTCGACGGATCCCAAAGTCTCCTAAAACCACTTCTTCAAGACAATCCGAGGGATCTCTGCGGTTAAAATTAAGTTTGACTTTTCTACCTTTTTTGACCTCGATAATGTCGGGGTTGTAGCCGCCATCAACTATAATCTCGACTTCTTGAATATTATTCTTAGTGATAACCTTGGTGCCTTTTTTCTTTTTCCCAAAGAAAAACCAAATTACAAAAACTATTGATATGGCTCCCCCAATACCAACTAAAATTTTATTCATAAATCTCCTTTTTTATTTTAATTAATCGAAATTTGGATTTTGAAATTGATACTTATCTCCTTTTAAAAATTTCCATTAATTCACTAAAGGCTTTTTTGCTTTTATTTTTCTTAATAGCTTCAGCAACACAACTATTCAAGTGACCATCCAAAATTAACTCATCTACTTTTTTTAAGGCATTTTGAACTGCCAAAGACTGGTTCAAAATATTTATACAATACTCATCTTCCTCAACCATCTCTCTTACCTTATTTAGATGCCCTATAATAATTCTTAATCTTTTTACAACTTCTTTTCTATTGCTCATATTTTTATAATTAATCCCTATCCAGGGGAAGGGGATATCAAACAGTTATAAAATAAAGGATTTCATATCCAATGTCAA
>CAYFWR010000052.1:0-4881 GCA_964346865.1 uncultured Candidatus Saccharibacteria bacterium | reverse complement strand
GGTTTAGCCTTAAGAGGATTGAAATAAAAGTGGTTATGGTATAATATGTAATTAAATGCTAATCAGCCGTGAACATTGATGCCTGTCTGATGACAGATAGGTAAATGAATGCGAATCAATCCATAATTATTAGCATAAATTAGCATTTAAGTTCGCAGTTGATTAGCATCTAAAATATCATGAAGATCAATCTTATTCCAGAAGAAAAACAGAAAAAAACCAAGGTTCAAAATTTAAATTTTGGAGTTACTTTTGTAGTGGTTACCATTTTAGTTATTTTAACAGGTACTGTTGTATTTTTATTTTCACTTAATTTAGCTAAAAGAACAGAAATTAAAACTCTCGATGGGAAAATTACTGAAATAAACAAAGAATTAGAGCCATTAGCTGATCTAGAGAAAAATGTTCTCACTATAGAGACTAAACTTAAAGATATTAAACAGTTATTTACCACTAATTCAAAATGGTCAAAATTCTTTCCTGAATTTGAGAGAATTCTACCTAAGGAAGTAAAACTTACTAATCTTTCTTTGGATAAAGCCAAATCAGAACTTACAGCCAGGGTTAATGGTTCTGTTGTTTCAGCTGCTAGGACTCTTAAGGCTTTTCAAAATACTCGAACTATATCTATTTCTGGTAAAACTGCCAAAGAAAATATTAAGTTTAATCTTAGTCTTTCGGGAGGTATTGCTAAAGATATTATTTCCGATAAAGACGGAAATTTCGATGATATTATAAGTCAGACTTTAACTTCTGGCGACTATCAGATTTCAACTGCTTTTTATGATTCTTCTGATAATCTTCAGCCCCCAGTCAAAATTGCTGAGTTTAAAATTGATAGTGATTTAAAAGTGAAAGAATTGGAAAAGTCAGAAGTAATAGGTTTTGATAACTTTAATGTCTCACTTGAAAATCTTTTTGAAGCAGTTGATCTTGGATCGCAAATCACTGAAAACGAAGGATTTACCTTAATTTTTAAACTAAAACCAGGAGTGTTATGGTAAAAGAAGGCGTTAGATATTATTACTATCCAGTTGTAATTATTGTAATAACTTTTATTATTGCTCTTCTCTTTATTTTCTTAGGAATAAGACCACTTATTAAAAGCAATAAGAGATTGACTACCGAGGTTACTACCAGAAAATCACAACTTTCTCAGTTAGAAAAAAAGAAAGAGGTTTTAGTTAATCTTAAAGCGAAAGAAGCCGAAGTTGAAAGCGACAAAGAAAAAATTAAAGCAGCCTTACCCTCAGATAAGGATTTGCCTAAACTTTTAGTTCAGATTACTGGATTGTCGAATGACTCAGGTTTGCTTTTAAAAAGCATTACTTTAAAAGAAGATGCAACTAAAACCTCTTCTGGTGAGTCGGAAAGTGAAGAAACTATTTCTGAAATTTCTGATTTTGAAGCCTCCTTAAATACAACAGGCATTTATAGTAATTTTAAAGATTTTCTAACCAAGGCCGAAAATGCTTTAAGATTAGTTAATATCAATGGGTTTAATTTGAGTCTTTCAGGAGTTGAGGGAGAAGAAATTATGGATATAATTATCGAATTTAAAACTTACTTTAAGAAGGATTAATAAATGAGAAAAAGTTCAAATCCAGTAAAAAATACGATTACGGCAATTGGAGCTATAGTTGTAATTATAGTTTGTGTCTATCTGATTTTTTATGTTAACAGACCTAAAACAAAAGAAGTTGAGACAACACCACCTCAAGAAACAGTCAAAGAGATTACAGGGGAAGCTTATGAAGAAGAAGAAATTGATGGAAAGAAAGTGTATAAAAAGACCGAGATGAGAAAGACCCTTAACAGGGTTAAATTACTAAAAGACTATGGTGACCCGACATTAGATAATCTTGGTAAAGAAAATCCATTTAAGTTATAGTTATAAAATATAGTTATGAATTAAAATTACAAATTAGATCGCGAATTCGCGGTCTAATTAACGACAGAAATGACGACCATTATGTATGTAAAAGATCAGAAGAAATTTGAAGACGTGCTTCTGCAATTAAAATTACTTACCAAAGAGCAGCTTAATTTAGTAAAAGTTGAAAGCGCCCGAACTGGAAAGTCGACCGAAAAGTTAATTGAGGATCTAAAACTTGTCTCCAAAGAAGATCTGGTTAAAGTGAAAGCAATCTGTCTTGGAGTCCCTTATGTTGATCTTAGGGGTCGAAAAATTAGCCCTAAGGTTTTAGGGTATTTAAATAAAGAAAGTGCTCAAAGATACCAAGCAATTCCTTTCGGAGAATCGGCTGGTCAGCTTAATGTTGCTATGGTTGATCCTAATAACGTTCAGGTAATTGATTTTATTGAAAAAAAGTCTGGCTGTAAAATCAATCCTTATATGGCTTCGGTAGAGAGTATCAAGTCAATTATTGATCAATATCAAGACCTTTCTGCCGAGATGAAAGAAGCTCTAAAGAGTGTTGAAATTGTTCCGGAGGTTCAGGCTAAATCAGCTGCCGAAATGGAAACCTTAATGCAAGATGCTCCAGTTACTCGAGCTGTCAACACTATTTTAGAATATGCTGCCAAATCTCGGGCCTCAGATGTTCATATTGAACCTCGTGACAAAGGCATTAAGATTCGCTACCGAATTGATGGTTTACTTCAGGAAACTATGACTCTACCAAAACATATTCATCCAGCTTTAGTTTCCCGAATTAAAATTCTTTCTAATCTAAAAATTGATGAGCATCGAGTCCCTCAGGATGGAAGGTTTCAAATTAAAATTGAAGGACGGGAAATTGATATCCGAGTTTCAATTTCTCCTTTGGTCTATGGAGAAAAAGTAGTTTTACGTTTACTTGATAAAACTGCTGGAGTGATTACCCTTGAGTCACTGGGCTTAAAAGGTAAAGCCTTTGGGATTATTGAAGAAGGGACCCATCGTCCCCACGGAATGATTCTTTCTACTGGGCCAACTGGTTCTGGGAAGACAACTACTATGTATGCCGTTATCTCTCGCTTAAATCAAGTTTCGGTTAATATCATTACCTTGGAAGATCCAGTTGAATATGCTGTTTCTGGAGTAAACCAGATTCAGGTTAACCCGGCTGTTGGTTTAACTTTTGCTAATGGGCTTAGGTCAATTCTCAGGCAAGATCCTGATATTATCTTAGTTGGAGAAATTCGAGACAAGGAAACCGCTGAGCTAGCAGTTCAGGCGGCTTTAACTGGCCATGTTGTTCTATCGACTATTCATACTAACTCGGCCGCTGGAGTTTTACCTCGAATGCTTGATATGGAAATCGAACCCTTTTTGATTGCTTCGACTGTTAACACTGTTATTGGCCAGCGGCTAATTAGAAAAATTTGTTCTCATTGTAGAAAGCCTTACAAAGCAAGCGAGACAGAAAAAGATACCATTAGAAAAACCTTAGCCAATATTTTACCGAAGAAAAAAGATCCCAAAGCTAAAGTAATATTTGAAGAGTTAAAATATAAAAATTTACCCTACATTGATGATAAAGACTTTACTCTTTATAAAGGAGAGGGATGTGATGAATGTCGTCGAACTGGATTCTTAGGACGAGAGGGAATTTTTGAAATTTTTCCAGTAACCCCCAAAATGGAAAGACTCGTAGTTGGACATTCTACCACTAGTGAAGTTCAAGATGCCGCCGTAGCGGAAGGAATGATTACCATGAAACAAGATGGTTATCTCAAAGCTTTAGAGGGGACTACTACTTTAGAAGAAATCCTCCGAGTAGCCCAAGACTACTAAGTGTCAAATGCGAATCAATTGCGAATATAAATGTGAATAAATGCGAATATTATACTTGTTAGAAAATTATTTTATTAAATATAGAGGTTTTGCACTTTGTCATTGTGAGGAACAGAGCGACGAGATAGTCTCATTGGGATTACTACACTCTCCGGCAGCTGCCAGATCGCTCGCAATGAGACAGGATATAATCTAATAATTAGTACAAATTAGCAATTAAATTAGTATCTGATTAGCATTTGAAGGAGGAATTATATGAAAATCGAAAAATTACTTGAAGAAGTTTTAAAAAAAGATGCTTCAGATTTGCATCTCTCGGTTAGTGTTCCCCCAACTTTACGAGTTGATGGGGCTTTAAAACCTATGGATCTTTCACCGCTCAATCCTGAGGATACTGAAGAACTAACTTTCTCTATTCTTGATGAGCAGCAAAAAGAGATCTTTTTGCGTGATAAAGAGATTGACTTTTCTTTTGCTTTCGGAGAAGTGGCCCGATTTCGAGCTAATGCCTATCACCAGAGAGGTAATATTGGCCTTGCTTTGCGACTGATCCCTTTAAAAATTCGAGATATTGCGGAGTTGGGAATGCCCAAAGTTTGTAATAAATTTGTTGAGTATCCTCGAGGGCTAGTTTTGGTAACTGGGCCAACTGGTTCTGGGAAAAGCACAACGCTTGCGGCAATGATTGACAAAATTAATTCTGAAAGAGCTTGTCATATAATTACCATTGAGGATCCAATTGAATACAATCATACCAATAAAAAAGCGATTGTTGAGCAACGAGAAGTTCATTATGACACCCGATCTTTTGCGGCGGCCTTACGCTCAACTTTACGAGAAGACCCTGATGTAGTTTTAATTGGAGAGATGCGAGACTTAGAGACTATTGCTTCGGCGATTACTATTGCTGAAACCGGACATTTGGTCTTAGCTACACTTCACACCAATAATGCCGCTCAGTCAATTGACCGAATAGTTGATGTTTTCCCACCTCACCAGCAACAGCAGATTAGAGTTCAGTTAGCGGGAATGCTCCAAGGAATTATCTCTCAGAGATTAATTCCAGCTATTGGCGGCGGTCGAGTTCCAGCAGCCGAGATTTTAGTGGTTACCCCAGCGGTTAGAAATATTATCAGAGAAGG
>CAYFWR010000051.1:1864-4945 GCA_964346865.1 uncultured Candidatus Saccharibacteria bacterium | reverse complement strand
AAGATTTTTACTTAGAACTTCAGGATCACCCAGACTGGGAAGAGCAAATAAAACTTAATAAAGATTTAGTAAAATTGGGAGAAAAATTAGGGATTCCAATTGTTATAACTAAAGATGCTCATTATATTGAAAAATCCGACTCCGAGGCCCATGACGTTCTTTTATGTCTTCAGACCGGAAGTTTTATTTCTGATATTGATCGATTGAAAATAGAAGGCGATCTCTCACTAGTTCCTCCAACTGAGATTTCTGAACGATTTAAAGAATATCCTGAGGCAGTAAAAAATACTGTCAAAATTGCCGAAAAATGTAATTTAGAAATTGATTTAGGTCAGATTTTATTGCCTCATTTTGAGGTTCCTAAGGGAGAAACTCCTAAAAGTTATCTAGAAAAATTAGTCAGGGAAGGGATTAAAAAACGCTATCTAGATCTTAATAAGGAAGTTCAAGAAAAAGTTGATTTCGAACTTTCAGTAATTGAAAAAATGGGTTATGAAACTTGCTTTTTGGTGGTAGCTGATTTTGTTAACTGGGCCAAGAGCCAAGGGATTTTGGTTGGTCCAGGGCGAGGGAGTGCTGCTGGGAGTATTGTTTCTTATGTTTTAGGAATTACTGATCTTAATCCTTTAAAATATAATCTTTTATTTGAAAGATTTCTAAATCCAGATCGAATTTCGATGCCAGATGTTGACTTAGATTTTGCTGATGATCGACGAGATGAGGTTATTGAATATGTTGCCCAAAAATATGGCCACGACCATGTCGCCCAGATTATTACTTTTGGGACAATGATGGCTCGAGTAGCAATTCGCGACACTGGCCGGGTTTTGGGGATGAGTTATTCTGAAGTTGATCGAATTGCCAAAGTTACTCCTCCTCATATGTCACTCAGAGAATCAATAAAAGTTATTCCAGAATTAAAAAATTTCTATGATTCCGACGAACAAATTAAAAAACTTTTGGATTTAGCAGTTCAACTTGAAGGAGTAGCTCGGCATGCTTCGACTCACGCCGCCGGAGTAGTTATTTCCCGAGAACCGTTAAAAAACTATGTTCCCCTACAAAAAGCCACTAAGGGAGAATTAGCAGTTATTACTCAATATTCAATGGGCCCACTGGAAGATATTGGTCTTTTAAAAATGGATTTTTTGGGCCTTGCTAACCTAACTATTTTAAAAAATACTCTAAGGATTATTAAAAAAGTTTACGGGAAAGAAATTGACTTAACTAAAATTCTTTTAGATGATAAAAAAACCTACGAACTTTTGAGTAAAGGCGAGACAATAGGAGTTTTCCAATTAGAATCAAGTGGGATGAAACGCTATATTAAGGAGCTTAAACCGACATGTTTAGAAGATATTGTAGCAATGGTAGCTTTATACCGCCCGGGACCAATGCAATGGATTGATGATTTTATTAAAAGGAAGCACGGTAAAGCTAAAATTTCCTACCCTCATCCATTAGTCGAAAATGCCTTAAAAAGCACTTACGGAGTCGCTGTTTATCAAGAACAAGTAATGCAGATTGCCAGAGATTTAGCGGGATTTTCTGGAGGAGAAGCAGATACTTTAAGAAAGGCAATGGGGAAAAAGATAGGAAGTTTGATGCAGAAACAAAGGAAAAGTTTTATTGAAGGAGCGGTAAAAAATAATGTCTCCCGGAGTTTGGCAGAAAAAGTTTTTGATTCTCTTCAGGATTTTGCCGCTTATGCTTTTAATAAATCTCACGCCGCTTGCTATGGGATGATTACTTACGAGACAGCCTACCTAAAAGCTCATTATCCTGCCGCCTTTATGGCCGCCTTAATGACTAGTGATTATGGAAATATCGACAAAATTGCTGTTGAAGTTGAAGAGTGTCAAAGAATGGGAATTACCGTTTTACCGCCTGACGTTAACGAGAGTTTCGCCGAATTTGGAGTTGTAAAAGAGTCAGGGAATATTCGCTTTGGGATGATGGCAATAAAGAATATTGGAACTGGGATTATAGAGGCAATTGTTTCAGCTCGAGACAAAGGGAAGGGACCATTTAAAAACATTGATGACTTTGCTCGCCGGGTCTCCTCAAAAGAATTAAACAAAAAAGCTTTAGAAAGCTTAATAAAATGTGGGGCAATGGATTCCTTGGGGACTCGAGAAGAACTTTTAGGAAATATGGAGAAAATCTCACATTACGCTTCAAAAGTCCAGCGCCACAAGGAAAATGGTCAAATTGATCTTTTTGGAGATTTTGGCATTGATTTACCATCTTTGACTTTAGAAAAAGTTCCCGAAAAATTTTCAAGCCGAGAAAAGCTGGCTTGGGAAAAAGAGCTTTTGGGACTTTATATTTCAGAACACCCCCTAGATGAGTATAAAGATTATATAAATAACCTGGATATTACTCAAGTTAAAGATTTAGAAAAAGTAGATTCTGGAGTCTCAACAAAAGTGGCTGGTGTCATTACTCAAGTTCAACGGGTCTTAACTCGAACTAAAGAAACAATGCTTTTTGTTAAAGTTGAGGATAAAACTGGTAGTGCTGAAGTTTTAGTTTTCCCAACCGTTCTAAAAAAAGATGCGCTTTTGTGGGGAGAAGGTCGAGTAGTTCTAGTAGAAGGAAAGATTTCGGTTAAGGATGGAGCGCCAAAAATTCTTTGTGATGGAGTAAGGGAGGTTACAAGCAAGTCGATTCAAGATAAAGATAAAAAAGAGTCAGTTCTAGTTAGTGGCAAAAAAGCCATTATTCAAATAAAAATTCCTGTTGGAGCTAGTCAGGATGTTTTAACTAAAACAAAGGAAATTTTATTTAAAAACCAAGGTGAAGTGAAAACCTTTGTTTATGTGCCAAATGATGGAGGGACAAAAAAAATAGAACTACCTTTTGGGGTAAAAAGATCAGAAGAATTAGTCTCTAGTTTAGTTGATTTACTCGGGGTGGGGAGTGTAGAAATGAGTTAAGATAGATTGTGCTAATAACTCCTAAAACTCTAAAGTTTTAATTTTGGGTTGACAAAGCGGATATTTTTGTGGTATAAAAAGAAAGGTTCTATATTTATTATAGTATAGAACTTTTTTGATTTCAGAGCAGGTTAGGAGCTTG
>CAYFWR010000051.1:0-1764 GCA_964346865.1 uncultured Candidatus Saccharibacteria bacterium | reverse complement strand
AATGCTATTTGATTTGGCTACTGGGTGGAAACCTAAAAAAGTCTCTAAGCCTTGGCCAAGACTAAAAGCTGGGAAAATTCCCCGAGAGCTGCTGAGAGAGATTGAATGCGAACCAGCTTGTCAACTTTACCTTCAAGCTAACCTGACTAGATTGAAGATGGAAGTTCAGAAGATTGAGGGAGAAAATTTAGATCCTTCTGAAAAATTGCATTTGGCAGTTCTCTCAATGCCGTTTTCTGACCAGTTTGTCATGCTTTCGGGCTTTAAAATCTTTGAAAAGAAGATAAAGAGCAATCTTTGTGCCACTTGTCCAGAACTTCTATATAATCTGCAAATAACAGATTATTTAGAAGAGATCTTATTTAAAGAGTGGCTAAATTGCTCATCTCAGGAATGTTGTCTCTTTGTGGGTAATATACTGGTTTCTGAAGAAGAACTAAGTAGGATAAAGAGACAGCATCAGTTGTATCTATTGAAGGAGTGTTGTCCTGAGTCTCAATGCGCTGCGTTTCAATTGGCTATTCATGGAGCCTCTTCTCAAAAATGCTCGCGTTGTGACGAACTTGCTAGGTCAAGAAAAACAACCCAGGAAAAATATGGATTAGGATCGGAGGATTATATTCGTGTCGTTAGAATGCAAACGGACTTAAATAAGGGGTGTATTTGTCCTAAGAGTGCTCAGCGTTTAGCTTTAGGTTCGCTGGAAAGTGGCCAGAGAGCAGACATCAACCAAGGAATTGTTTGTTTTTCAGAAGTTAATCCTTCCGATTGGTAATGGAAGATTGGGGCTTGTGCGGGACCGACAAAAAGAAAACGTGCAAGTAAAAAGTGCAAGCCCTTCGATTTTCTCTGAAAGGAGATGATGGTTTTGGAGATTTTGATTTTTATTGTCTTTGTGATTCCAGTTCTCGGAGTTATATTTTTGGTTAACTATAAACTCCAAAAACTTATCCAAGGGCACTAAGGCGCCAAAAGATAAATTTTGAGAGATTTCTCAAAATATTGTTTAGTAGGCGCTTTTTTTATTGATTTTATTTTTATTTTCTTATATACTCTAAAGGCGCGGATAGTCGTGGATTAATAACGGATTCCATAGATAAAGATAGAGAAAATGAATCATATAAAAATTTTAGAAGAAAAATATACAAAGAAAAAAGTACCCCAAATAAAACCTGGGGATACGGTTCGTGTTCATCAGAAAATTAAGGAAGGAGGAAAGGAACGAATTCAGGTTTTTGAAGGAGTAGTACTTAAATTTAAAGGAGGGGCTGGTTTAGGTGGGACAATAACCACTCGCCGAATTGCTTCAGGGATTGGCGTTGAGCGGACTTTCCCGATCCATTCCCCAAATATTAAAAAGCTCGAGGTAGTAAAACGTTCTAAAGTTCGCAGAGCCAACCTTTCTTATCTTAGGAAATTAAGAGGAAAAGCTGCTAAACTTTCTGAAAAAGAATTTGATCGGCTTTTGGTTAATGTTTCTGAAGAAGAAGAGTCAGAAAAAGAGACAGGGTCAGCAAAAACAACAGAGAAGGTTGAGAAAAAAGAAGATAAAGAAGAAAAAACTGATGAAGAAACTACAGAAATTGATAAAGATGAAGTCGGAGATATTGAACCAACCGAGAGTTTAGACGAAGTAATGAAAGAAGAAGAGAAAGAAGCAAAAAAAGAAGATCAAGATAATACCATTGAAGAGTCAGACGAATCAAAAATAAAGAGAGAAGAGATTGAAGAAGGTTTAGAAAAAGCGGAAGAAGAAGATACTCG
>CAYFWR010000050.1:0-5028 GCA_964346865.1 uncultured Candidatus Saccharibacteria bacterium | reverse complement strand
AAAGGAGCAAAGCCAAAGGCAATAACTAAACCAGCTACTACAAAGGTAGTATTGGGACTGATACCGAATAATACTGAGAGGTAATCCTTAAGAAAGTAGATGATAAAGATATAGAGAGAGGCTAAGATAAGGATGATAAAAGAGTAGACGATACTTTTAACCAAGACAAGGCGGATGTCCCAGAGGCGGTGTCTTATGATGGCGTAGGTGGTGAAAGCAATTAAGATTATTAATCCTAAGGGGCCTAAACTAGTAAAGAAAGCTGAAACAGTTAGGGAGGAAAAGATGCTCATTATTAAGTTTGTAAAGATTGCGTAGACAGCAAATATTGACGTCCCTAAGAACAGATACCAAAGTCGTGTTCTATCTTGCCCCTTTGTTCTTTTTAACTTCCATATCAAAGTTCCAATTCCAGCAAGTCCTGTTCCTGCTAGCCAGATAACGGTTAAAAGATAAGGATATAAATTTATGTGAACATCAATTTTTGATTGAGTCACTAGGATAGTTCCCTTTAATTCCTCAACGTATGGAAAGATGGATGACGTAAAGAGAACTATGATTACAAAAATTATTCCTGAGATATACAAGAGTTTTTCCCACAAAGGAATTCTGGCCTCTTTCTTAGGAAAAACTCGACAGAGCCGAAGGTAAGTAGCTGCCATAAAAAAACCTGCGCTGTGGCCTAATCTCCCTGCATATAAAATAACTGTTTCATTAAAAGTTATCCCAAAATTTATTATTGCGAGAAAAAATGTCCAGGAAGCCAAGCTTAGCATCAAGGCAAAAAATATTTTATTGGTACTACTTTGTCTATCTCGAAGGTAAACCAAAAGCCCAATTATTATAATAGAAACAAAGATAATAACGTTTACTATTACAAAGACGCTCATAAAAATCCTTATGCTATGATTTTAGTATACAACTTTAATCGCAAAATCGCAAAATCCCGCACATAAGTTATGTGCGGGACGCAAAAACGCAAAAATTGGATTAAAAGGGGCAGACCCTTGTCGATCGCCAAGGGTCTGCCCTAAAGATATTTCGATCCTTATTTTTGATTTTTGAAATTTGAGATTTGACTTTGTTTATTTCTTTGTCGTTTCTAAAACATAAAGCTGAATATTATCGCCCTTTCTCAAAAGCGAAACAGTATCTCCTTCTTTAAATTCACCAGAAAGAATTCCTGAAGCCAAAGGATCCTCAATAAGAGTTTGAATTGTCCGTTTAAGTGGTCGAGCTCCATTATCAACGTCATATCCTTTTTCAACCAAAAGATCTTTTACCTTTCCGGTAACTTTAAGATTGATTTTTTGTTCTTTTAATCTTTTCTGAAGATCACTAAGTTGAAGTTCAACAATCTTTTTAACATCAAATTTGGAAAGAGGTCGGAAAACAACAATCCGATCAACCCGATTTAAAAACTCAGGGCGAAAAGTCTTTTTTAAATCCTCTGACAATTTTTCTTTCATTTCTTCATGAATCTCTTCGAGTTTCTTATGCTCCTCCTTACTTTTAGCTTTAAATCCTAAAACCGCTTCTTTATATAACTCTTTAGCTCCTACATTGGAAGTCATAATGATTATCGTATTTCGAAAATCAACCCTAACTCCTTTAGCATCAGTAAGATAACCATCCTCCAAAATCTGAAGTAACATATTAAAGACATCAGGATGAGCTTTTTCGATTTCGTCAAATAGTATTACTGAATAGGGTTTTCGACGAACAATTTCAGTTAACTGCCCTCCCTCTTCATAACCAACATAGCCAGCTGGAGCTCCTACCAAGCGCGAAACATTGTGTTTTTCCATAAACTCTGACATATCGACTTTTACTAAAGCTTCTTCAGAACCAAACATTTCGGCCGCCAAAACTTTAGCCAGTTCAGTCTTTCCAACTCCAGTGGGACCAAGAAAGATAAACGAACCATTAGGTCGCTTTTCCTCCGAAATCCCAGTTCTTGCTCTTCGAATCGCACTAGCAACCATTTTGACTGCTTCATCTTGACCAACAATCCTCTTTTTCAAAGCATCTTCAAGATGAATTAAACTTTCGCTTTCCGCCTTTACTAATCGAGTTACCGGCACTCCAGTCATCATTGAAATTACTCGAGCAACATCTTCGGTAGAAATCTCAATCTTTTCTCCGTTTACCACCCCTTCTTTCTTTTTTGCTTGCCTAACCTTTTCCTCTAAAATAATTTCTTTTGTTCTAAGTCGGGCTGCCTTTTCGTAATCTTGAGAAAGAACTGCATTTTCCTTTTCGCCTAAAACACCTTCAAATTCTTTTTGAAGATTTCTTAAACTTTTGGAAACCACTCCTTTTTCGATTTTTTTAAGAGAGGCGGCTTCATCAATTAAGTCAATGGCTTTGTCAGGTAAAAATCGGTCAGAAATATATCTTTTAGATAGTTTAGTAGCTACTTCTATAGCTTCGTTGGTAATTTTTACTCCGTGGTACTCTTCATACCTACTTTTAATGCCACGTAAAACCTCAATTGTCTCATCAATAGTAGACTCAGATACAATAATCGGTTGGAAGCGACGTTCTAATGCAGCATCTTTTTCTATATGTTTTCGATATTCATCTAGAGTAGTGGCACCAATACACTGAACTTCGCCACGTGAAAGAACTGGCTTTAAGATGTTAGCCGCATCCATTGCTCCCTCAGCGGCTCCTGCTCCAATCACGGTATGAAGTTCATCAACAAAGAGAATAATATTTTTATTATTCTTAACCTCCTCAATAATCTTTTTTAATCGCTCTTCAAATTCACCTCGATATTTAGTGCCAGCAATTACTGATGCCAAATCTAACATCAAAACCCGTTTTCCTTGGAGCATCTCTGGGACTTCTTCATTGGCTATTCTTTGAGAAAGTCCTTCTACAATGGCTGTCTTCCCAACTCCGGGTTCGCCAATTAAAACTGGATTATTTTTGGTACGTCGATTCAAAATTGAAATTAAACGAGAAATCTCTGCCTTTCGGCCAATAACTGGATCTAATTTACCTTCGGAAGCTAAGTTAGTCAGATCAATACTAAAGTGATCTAAGGCTGGAGTTTTTCCACCTCGACTGTTGGACTTTTTTGATTCAACATTTTCTGGGAAAAGATAAGGCGAATTAGTTAAAAAACCTTCAAGCTCTGACTTAATTAAATTAGAATCAACACTGGCATCTTTTAGAATCTTGCTAGCTTTGGAGGTTTCTTCAGAAAGAAGAGCTAAAAGTAAATGTTCAGTCCCAACATAAGGCTGACCAAACTCTCGAGCAAGAGCATAAGCTAAAACAACTGAACGACGTGCTTCATCATTCAATCCCTGACTAAATCTGGAAGTCTTCGTTATAATTCTCTCTTCTACTCCGTCTATTTTTATCTTACCCAAATCTATATTTAGATCAGAAAGAATCTTCACTGCTAAGCTATTTCTTTGAGTTAAAATTCCTAAAAGAATATGATCAGTCCCTATAGTTTTAGAACTGGTATTACGAGCGATATTTTGAGCATTGACTAAGCTCTTTTTAGCGTTCTCTGTAAAGCGTTCAAATTGATTTTCCATATAACTACCCTCTCTTTTAATTATAATATGAATGGAATTATTTTGATTTTTCGGTTTTTGTCTTTTTCCCTCCTGATGAAGATTGGTCTGGTTTCTCCTTTGTTTTTAGTTGGGGTAAATCAGTTTTAACCTTTTCTACTTCAACTCCTGGTTCTGATTTAGAAGCTTCAACTGAAGTTTCTTCTTTCTGTTCTGTTTTCTCTACTTCTACTTTCGATCTTTGGGTTTTAGTCTTAGGAGATTTTTCTGGTTCTAGCTTATCTTCTTCTATTTCTTTAGACTTTTTCTCGGTTACTTTTTCTTCCGTTGTCTTTTCTTCTACCGCCTTAATAATCTCTTCTTCAATATCTCTCTTCCCCTCGTCTTCAACTGCTTTAGCCGTCGCCTCGACTCCTGCTTCGTCACCGCCAACAATATCAATATTCCAACCTGTTAGTTTGGCAGCCAAACGAACATTCTGACCCTGTTTCCCAATTGCTAAAGAAAGTTGATCTTCAGGCACTCTTACTTTAGCCTTTTTCTCTTTCTCAAAAAGATCAATAGAAACTACCTTAGCTGGTGAAAGAGCATTGATTATAAAAACCTTAGAGTCTTGGTCCCACAAAATAATGTCAATCTTTTCTTCGCCAATCTCTGCCATAACCGCCTGAACTCGAACTCCTCTTTGACCAACACAAGAACCTACTGGGTCAATTCCTTCGGCATTAGACCAAACTGCTAACTTGGTCCGCTGTCCAGACTCTCTAGCGATCGCTTTGATTTCTACAGTCTTTGCAACAATTTCTGGTACTTCCATTTCAAAAAGTCTTTTGATTATCCCGGGGTGAGATCGAGACACCACAATTTGTGGTCCTTTAGTCGTCTGTTCAACTTTTACAACATAAACCTTAATTCTTTGACCAATATAATATCTTTCACCAGAAATTTGCTCGGAAGGAAACATAATCCCAACGGCCCGACCTAAATCGACTAAAACATTATTATCTTCGATTCGCTGAACCACTCCATTCAAAAGTTCGCCTTCTTTATCTTTATATTCTGAAAAGGTAATATCTCGCTCAGCCTCGCGAATTCGTTGAATAATCACTTGTTTTGCCGTCTGAGCCGCAATCCGGCCGAAATCGGAGGGGGTATCCTTAATTTCAACTTTACCACCAACCTTAGCTCCTTTTTTGATTTTTTTAGCTTCTTCTAATGAAATTTGAAGATAGGGATTTTCAACCTCAGAAACTACTTCTTTAGAAATAAAAACCTCTGGTTTCCCTGTATCTTCTTCCAAAACTACTCTAATTTCTTGATCTTTGTTCCCATAATCCTTTTTGTAAGCTGCCACTAAAGCCGCTTCAACTGTCTCAAGAACAATTTCTTTAGGAATATTTTTTTCTTCACAAATCTGAGTAATAGCTGTCTGAAATTTATTCTGCATGGTCTTAACCTATAAACGCTAATGGTCGCTAATAATGACACTAAT
>CAYFWR010000049.1:3614-5103 GCA_964346865.1 uncultured Candidatus Saccharibacteria bacterium | reverse complement strand
TAATATTATTAATTTAAAATCCTTAACTGTCTTTTGACAGAGGGATAGATAAAAAAGGAAGCTAAACTTTCTAACTCATTAAAAGCTAAGCTTCTTGAAAGGAGGTGGATAATGGCAGGTACAAAGAAAGGTGGGCTAAAAGCAGCTCAAACAAATAAGAGGCTTTATGGTGCTAATTTCTATGAGAAAATCGGAAAAGTTGGTGGTCAGATTAGCCGAGGTGGTGGTTTTGCTAAAAATCCTGAATTGGCCAGAATTGCTGGCCAAAAAGGAGGTAGGGCTAGCCACAAAAAAAGAGCTGCCTAAGATTTAACCCCAAATTCCCAAACAAAAGACACCCCGATGTATAAGGCATAATATATAGTGTACATCGGGGTGTCTTTATTTATTGAACTTTTTTATTTTTAATTGTCTTTCTTACTACTCGACGATCTTTTCGTTCGTTGACTTTCCATTTTGTTTCACATTCAATACACTTAAAAACATTATTGGCTTTTTGGAGACCAAAAGTATGACAGCAGGGGCAGGTGGCACGGCGGTTTACCCAATCAGTATAAGTATCTAAGCATTCTTCAATATGTTTTTCATCAAGAGGAAGGCCGGATTCTGTGGTCTCTCTTTTTACTTCTTCCCAGGCTTCCTTTTCCATCTCTAGGAGCTCTAAATCGTATTTATAATCAAAATGACCTAACTTTTTGTGAGCAATTTCATGAAGCAAGGCCATTATTCCCCTCACACTTTTTAATTGGTCGGGTACATAAGTAATCGTTTCTGTGGCCGAGTGATAGGCGAAACGCTTACCTGGGGTGCAATTATACTTTTTTAGGATTTTTTCGATCCCCAAATTCCCCCCGCTGGATAAAAAGGCAATTAGATATGGTGAAAAATTGAAAACCTTTATAGGTTTAGATAAAAAAATAAATTCAATTTTTATTATAGACCCCCAAAAATTTTTGGCAAGACTTTTTTAAGTCTCAAGTTAGGCTCACAAATTTTTTATCTCTAATTTTCTCTAATATATTTTATTCAAAACTATTTATGATCTTCTGATTGGCGGATTTGAGATTGAATTCGTGTTCTAACTTTGCGATAATAAGCTTATGGTAAAAATAAAATCTTTTTTTAGTGACAAAATAAATTTAGGGGTTTTCTCTCTTTTAATTTTTAATATTTTTACTCGATTTTGGCGCTTGGGAATTCCTTCTGAGATTGTTTGGGATGAAACCTATTTCGCCAATTTTGCCCATAACTACCTAACTAATACCAGTTTTTCTGATGTCCATCCGCCTTTAGGAAAGCTAATTATTGCTTTGGGAATTGAACTCCTTGGTTTTAATAGTTTTGGTTGGCGGGCGATGAATGCAGTTTTTGGGGTTGGTTTTATTTTAATAATCTTTTTAGTAGCTCAAAAGCTTTTTAAAAACCGATTGGCGGCTTTATTTGCTGCTTTTCTTTTTACCTTTGATACTTTTCTTTTGGTTGAATCTCG
>CAYFWR010000049.1:0-3514 GCA_964346865.1 uncultured Candidatus Saccharibacteria bacterium | reverse complement strand
AACTTAAATCCTCCTCGAGTACCTTTTTATTATTTTTTGCTTGGAGTTATTGTAGTCCCTATTTTAATCTATGTAGGAATCTCGACTATTTCGGCTAAGCTTTTAGGTCAGTCTGCTAAAGATGTTTTTGTTTGGCATCTTGGCACTTTTAATTATCATTTAGCCTTAAAAGAAAGTCATCCTTATGGTTCGGCTTGGTGGAGCTGGCCATTAGTAGTAAAGCCGGTTTGGTTTTATTTTAAAGAAGAGGCCGGAAAGATTTTAGGAGTAGTCGAGATTGGCAATGTCTTTATTTGGTGGGCTAGCGCTATTTCTCTTTTATATTTAGCATATAATATGGTAAAAAAGACAAGTCGATCTTATTTTTTGATTGTAATAGGATTTTTAGTTAATTTTTTGCCCTTTATTTTTATTTCTCGGGTGATGTTTATTTATCACTACTTTTACGCCTTGATTTTTACTGTTTTAGCTTTAAGTTTAGTTTTGGCCAAATTGTGGGAGAAAAAGAAATATCGATTTTTAGTTTTAGGGTTTTTGTTTCTTGTAGTTTCCTTTTTTGTGTTTTTCTACCCAATTTGTATTGCCTGGCCAATTTCCGAAGTCTTTTACCAAAAGCATATGTGGTTTAGGAGTTGGTACTAAAATAGCCAATAGCGACTAGTTAATAGTAATTAGATTACAAAGCGTTTTTTTCAAGCTGCTCGGAAGCGGGTAGCTTTTTTATTAGCTTTAAGTACTTTTCGGTGGTGCTAATTTTTTTGTGGCCACAAGATTGTGCGACTACCAAGATATTAGTCCCTTTTCTTAGATGATAAGCACAAAAAGTATGTCGAATATCGTGGATACTAGTATCAATTATCCCGGCTTTTTTGTAATAATTGGCTACTGTTGACCTTATATTCCTAATCAAAAGAGGCCTTCCAGTTCGAGTCAAAAACAGAGTCTTTTCTTTTATTTTAGGTCGAACCTTTAAATATTTTTTTAAAGCAGTTGAAGCAACAGAATTTAAAATGATAGTCCGATCAATCTTTCCCTTAGGATTTTTTATTTTTGCTTCAAAGGTATTTTCTTTGCTTTTCAAATCACCTAGTTTGATCCGAACCAATTCTCCAATTTTAATTCCAGTTTGGAGTAAAATTTCAATAATGGCGGAATATCGGACATCATCTTTGGCAGCATCGCGAAGGGCTCGAAACTCTGTAACACTTAGAATCCGAGGTTCTTTTTCTTTCTCTTTAAGATGTTTTAAAGCCGAGGCTGGATCTGTTTTAATTAACCCTTTTGATTCTAAAAATTTAAAAAATGATTTTAGAACCGTGGTTTTGATAGTAATACTTTTATCTTTATAACCCTTTTTCTTTAAATATTTCAAAAATTTTTCTAGGTCTTTTTTTGTAACCTCACTAATTCTATTTTTTTTTGCTAAAAATTTGATCAGGTCTTCTAAATGAAGATTATAACTGGTAATTGTAGTGCTTGAGTACCCAATTCTTTTTAGATGTCTTTTAAATTTTTCTTTACCTTCTTTTAGATCCATTTTATTCGCGGATTAACGCTGATTATTATACCAATTAACTCAGATAGCCTTTATACATAACCACTATAATTATTTTAGAAGATATTGTCAATAAAAATATTTAAGGGACTATTTTAAAATATCAAATTCTAAAATCTAAATGCCAAAAATTTTTATATTTTTCGAAAACAATGATTACAACCCAACGAATTATTTGTAACAAAATATACTGCGATCGCAATATAAAAAGTTATAAATTAAGATCAATAATGAGTAATAATTTTAAAATAAGGCTTATTTGATCTTTAATAAATTTTTCATTTTTCATTTTTAATTTACTTAGGTCCTATAAAAATTAAAAAAGGCTTGACAAGACATAAGAAATATGATATAATACCAGACATTAAACTGGTTATGGAAGGTATTTTGAGTTCATTTAGTATTTTGGTTGGCCAAGGAGGCTTACTAATTTTGTGCCATACCGGAGGGAAGGTTGAAAGCGGAGTATACTTAATGTTTAAGACTCCTTGCTTCTTCCTGAGGGATAATGAGCCTGAGTTGGTGTTACTTCGATTTTTCGGAGGGGCCTCCAAGGCATTAATATATAATTCTTTCTAGTAAAAAGGATATTAGTTTTCGGCAACTGTCGAATGCTGGCTGATTGGATTATCCTTTTGGCCGGCAGGCTAATATCCCTCTTACTGGGAAGAAATTTAAAGCAGAGGTGGCAAAGGTAACAAAAGTGTCAGAAGTAAGATTTTTGATACTTTATGTTAAGGCCCGAAGGGCTCACCACTTTGTCACATTTGAAAAATTATTTTACGAAAAGGGGGTGTAGAAAGTGGCAGGAACAGGAAAAGTGGGAATTAGATTCCCGAGGTGCAAAAATTGTCAGGTTATCTGCCCCAGCAGTGCTTGCTGCGAGCATTGTGCTCAAGGCAAATAGTTGCTGCTGGTTGGGTGGGAGGATTATGATCCTTCCGAAAAAAGAGTTTTCAAAGAAAACTCCCACCCTAGTTTCACCCTATCAGATAATTTTTATATCTAGTTCAAAGAATTAGAAGGAAGATCACCCAAAATCGGGTGATTTTTTGATATTTAAATCTAGGAATATAGAATTTAACTTGACAAGAAAGAATCTATAATTATAATAGACTTACAAAGAACATTAAGAGGTTTATAATCAAAACAAAAAGGAGGGCTAGATTTTTATTGCCCTCTATTTTTTTAACGAATGACTACGAATAACTATACAAATAAAGTTACAAATGTTAATATTTGTAGCAATTTCGTATAAAAATTTGTAGCAATTCGTAACTTGAGGAAGGAGGTGAAAAATGAGCCCAACAACAAAGAACATTTTTATTCCCTTAGCGCTTGCTGCAATTTTATTGGTAGTTGTTTTAGCAATTTCTAATTACAAAAAGAAAGCTGAGGAAGAAAAAGCAGAAGAACTTCCAAAAATCGAGGTTCTTTCACCAGAAAGCGAGGTAACCATTGAGTCTGATCAATTTACAGTAAAAGGGAAGACCGACTCCGATGCTAAAGCCAGAATTCAGGGCGAAGAAGTAACTGTGAATGAAGACGGAACTTTTGAAAAAACTATTACCTTAGATATTGGAGAAAATGTTATTTCAATTGAAACCGAGGGGGAGAATGGGAAATTAAGTACGACTGAAAGAGTAATTACCCGGACTTTGCCGGCTGGAGAAGTTGTCGAGGTTCCTGGTCCGACCCCTGAAGCTTTATCTGACAGTGGTCCCGAAACTTTAGCTCTTATTCCCTTAGGATTACTTACTGTTCTATGGTATCTTAAAAGACGAAGTTCAAAAGAATTACTTAGTGTTTTAAAGAAATAAAAGTTTAAGAAATAATTTGGGGCGTCTCGATCCGACGGCTGTCGGATTTGGGGCGCTCTTTAATATTCTTCCAAAAAGACTATAATCAAATTGGAGGCTCTATGGCAAAAGTCTATATCGGAACTTCAGGGTACTCTTA
>CAYFWR010000048.1:0-5149 GCA_964346865.1 uncultured Candidatus Saccharibacteria bacterium | reverse complement strand
AAAGTCCCACCAATGTAATATTCCAAATCATCTGGATGAGCTGCAATGGCTAAAATTTTTCTTGGTTTAGAAAAGAGTTTGGTCATTTTTTATCTGGTTTTTTATCAATTAATATCCAACCTTCTTTTTCGATAACCGAATTAGGAACAATATAAAGACTATCTTTATCTTTAATTCTAGTTCTTCTTAAGTCAATTCTTTTTATAATTCCTTCTATATCTTTGCTTTTGAGTTTTATTTTATATCCAACTTCAAAATCATGATCCAAAGCTAAACCAATCCCAGCTATAAAATCTCCAAGAATGCTGCTTGAAAACGCCCCCATTATTCCAGCGGCAATTACGGCAATTGGAATCGAGCCAAAAACTACCAAAGAAAAATCTTTTAAACCCAAAATCCGTAAAACAATCGCCAAAAGAAATACCCAAGCAATAACTTTAAAGACCGAAATTATTACGCCAATAAAAGACTTGTTAATTTTAAAAGCTTTTAAGGTTTTGATAAGAATACCTTTAGAAAGACTGATTAAAATAGGCCAAATTACAATTAGAACTAAAATCTCTAAGGCTTTATAAATATATAAAGCCACTTGTTCATCAACCCCAAATAGATTTTTTATATTTTCCATTTTACTCCTTAATTAATTTCACCTAGTTTTTCTTTTAAGAGTTTATTAACAGCTTGGGGATTGGCTTGACCTTTAGTTTTTTTCTCCTTCGCTGAAACTTCGGGAGGACTTCGCTTTGTATTTCTTTTTAAGACAGCTTTTCTCTAAGAATTTCGTTAACTTTTTGGGGAGCCGCCTGTCCCTTAGTCGCTCGCATAACCTGTCCCACCAAAAACATCAAAGCTCCTTCTTTGCCTTTTTTATAATCCTCAACTGTTTTTTTATTCTCGGAAATAACCTTTTCTATAATTTTTACTAATGCGGCTTTATCACTAACTTGTCTCAGCCCTTTTTCTTTAACTATTTTACTAGGAAATTCCCCAGTTTTAAACATTTCGTCAAAAATATCTTTGGCAATTTTCCCAGAAATTTCTCCTTTGTCAATTAAATCAACTAATTCTGCTAAGCCCTGAGGGGTGACTTTTGACTTAGAAATCTCGATTTTTTCTTTATTAAGACGAGCTAAAAGTTCCGAAGTAATCCAGTTAGAGATTTTTTTGGCCAGTTTTTTCTCTTTACCGGTAGCCTCAGTTATTTGAGGTAACTTTTCTAAAGTTCTTTCAAAAAAGTTGGCCAATTCTAATTCGCCTGTCAAAACAAAAGCGTCATAGCTTGAAAGACCATATTCTTTCTCAAACCTTTTCTGTTTCTCCCGCGGTAACTCCGGCAACTCAGCTCTGATTTTTTCAATATCAATGCTGTTGGCTGTTGGCTGTTGGCTGTTGGCTGTTATCGGCGGTATATCCGGCTCCGGAAAATACCGATAATCAAAGGTTTCTTCTTTGATTCGCAAAGAAACAGTTTTCTGTTTGGCTTCAACCCAACCTCGGGTTTCCTGAACTATTTTTTCGCCGCTTTCTAAAAGCTCTGTCTGTCTTTCGGCTTCATACTCTAAAGCTCTTTCTAAGGCCTTAAAAGAATTCATATTCTTGATCTCGACTTTAGCCCCCAAAGTTTTTGACCCCGCTGGCCGAAGTGAAATATTGGCATCACAGCGCAAATTCCCCTCTTCCATATTGGCTAAAGATACTCCTAGGTATCTTAAAATTGCCCGAAGATTCTGCATAAAAATCCTTGCTTCCAGAGGAGAACGAAGATCAGGTTCGGTAACTATTTCCATTAAAGGAGTCCCAGCTCGGTTTAAATCAACCAAACTATAATCTTTTCCTTCTGGATGAACTAATTTCCCCGCATCTTCTTCAAGATGAGTCCGAGTAATACCAATTTTGGTAATATACGATTTTCCTTCTTTGTCTAAGGTTTCGATTCCCAAAGAGCCATTCTTGGTAATCGGCGTATCGTATTGAGAAATCTGATAATTTTTGGGGAGGTCAGGATAAAAGTAGCTTTTACGATCAAATTTGGTAATTTTAGCGATTTTACAATTCAAAGCCAAGCCAGTTTTAATGGTCCATTCGATTGCCGTTTGATTAGCAATTGGAAGAGTTCCTGGCATTCCCATACAAACCGGACAAACATTAGTATTGGGTTTTGCTTCTACTGAAAAATTGTCGCAGCGACAAAACATCTTCGACTTGGTCGAAAGCTGAGTATGAATCTCCAGCCCAATTGTTGTTTCGTATCTCATAACTTGTTACTTAATCATAACATTCTTAATTCCTCTAATGCCCTTTTAAAACCTTCAACAGCTTTTTTTGCCTCATAGGAAAGCAATTCATGATCAATGTCGTGGACCAGATCGTTTCGAACCTTGTGAGCAAACCAAAGATCGTTATATGTATCATAATTTAGGAATCTTGGCCGGGCACTTTTTAGTCGGTCTCCCATTGTTTCCCCCGAAACCCCTAAGCCTCTTAAAACATAATCAACCAACTTGTCAGCTTCTAAAATAGCAGTTTTAAAATTACTTGGTCTGCCTAATCTCATTAGTTCCTCAATTTTTTGCCATTTTTCCTTAACAACACCCCGATTAAGAATTACCTTACCACTCCTGATGTAGCTTTTGGGCTTTGGTTTAAAGGAAAATAAAATTAAAAACAAAAGAAAAACTAAAACAAGAATAAAAATAATAACATTAGTGCTAATTCCTTCCATTAGATTTCCTCAATAGTTATTTCTTCGATTTTAACCTTAGATAAAGGCTTATCGTTTTCACCAGTCGGTATTTCTGAGATATTCATTACTACATCCATTCCTTTTACAACTTGACCAAAGGGGGTATGTTTTCCATCTAACCATGGAGTAGCTTCGGTGGTAATGATAAAGAATTGACTACCGTTAGTATTGGGTCCTGAATTAGCCATTGCTACTGTCCCACTTGTCAATTTATGATCATTAATTTCATCTTCAAATTGATAACCAGGCCCGCCCGTACCATCCCCCTTAGGGTCTCCTCCTTGAATCATAAAATCTTTGATAATCCGATGAAATGTCAAACCATTATAAAATTTGTCTCTTGATAGAACAACAAAATTATTCACTGTTTTGGGAGCATCTTTGGTAAAAAATTCGACTTTAAATTCTCCTATCGAGGTTTTAATTTTGGCAAAATACTTTTTATTGGTATCGATTTGCATCTCTGGCATTTTATTATAACTCCTTTCTTCTGTATTATAGGCGCTGGTATCTTCTGATTTAGACGCTTCTTCTCTTGAAGCAAAGATACTATAAATCCAAACTGAAGCAAAGCCTAAAATTACTATTAATACTAGTCCTAAAACATAGTCAAAAAACCGACTGCTTTTTTTCTCTTTTTTACTTGCTTCTATTCTTTCTAATCTTCTTTGCTGTTTTAGTTTCTGCGCTCTTCCCATCTTCTCCACTCCTCTTCAATTAATTTTGCAAAGTTTAGAATTTTATTATCGCCAAACTGGGGACCAATAATCTGTAATCCAATGGGTAGTTTACTGTCTTGTTTACAAGAAATTGAAATTGCTGGCATTCCAGCAATATTAACTGGGACCGTAAACACATCACTAAGATACATACTAACCGGATCTTTGAGTTTTTCTCCAAGCTTAAAAGCTACTGTCGGAGAGGTAGGAGTAACTAAAACGTCAACTCTATGAAAAGCCTTATCGAAATCGGCTTTTACCAAACTCCGAACCTTAGCCGCTTTAAGATAATATTGATCATAATAGCCGGCCGACAAGGAATAGGTGCCCAACATTATTCGGCGCTTTGCTTCATCACCAAACCCCTCGGCCCTAGATTTTAAATAAACATCCAATAAAGTATAGACATCACCTGTCCCGAGCGAAGCCGAGGGAGACTTCGGACGTCGGACTATAGAATGGCCGTATTTTATCCCGTCATACCGGGCTAAATTTGTTGAGGCTTCAGAAGGCATAATAATGTAGTAACAAGCTAAGGCATATTCAGTATGCGGCAAACTAACTTCGACAACTTTTGCCCCTAATTTTTTTAAATTTTTTATCTTTTCTTTTACTAATTTTTCAACTTCTTTTTCTATGCCCTTGATAAAATACTCTTTCGGAACCCCAATTTTTATATCTTTCAATCCCTTATTAACCTTTATTCCCCTTTCTGTCCCTTTATAACCTTTTACACTGGTACTGTCATCTGGATCATAGCCCGAAATTACATCAAAAACAATTTCTGCATCTTCAACTGTTTTGGTAATTGGCCCAATTTGGTCAAGCGAAGAAGCCATTGCTAAAAGTCCGTTTCGGGATACGGCTCCGTAAGTCGGTTTTAATCCTACTACACCACAAAAAGAAGCTGGTTGGCGAATCGAACCGCCGGTATCAGACCCTAAAGCATAAATACAAAGATCAGCCGCTA
This sequence comes from uncultured Candidatus Saccharibacteria bacterium, assembly GCA_964346865.1. Lineage (GTDB taxonomy): Bacteria > Patescibacteriota > CPR2 > CAYFWR01 > CAYFWR01 > CAYFWR01. Next base: position 717 of record CAYFWR010000048.1, on the reverse strand, counting down.
CTGCTGCCGCTGACCCTCCGGATGAGCCGCCGGGAACCCGACTTAAATCGCACGGATTTTTTGTGGGTCCAAAGTAAGAACTTTCAGTAGAAGAACCCATGGCAAACTCATCCATATTAGTCTTACCAAGAATCACGGCGCCGGCTTTTTTTAACTTTTTAACCACAAAGGCGTCATATGGCGGAATAAAATCCTCTAAAATTTTAGATCCGGCAGTCGTCGGGTAGCCGAAAACTGCCATATTATCTTTAATTGCCATTGGAATTCCATCAAGCTCACCTATTTTTTTACCAGCTTTAATTCGCCTATCAGCCTCCTTTGCCTGCTTTAAAGCTAAGTCTTTGGTAATTGTTATGAAAGCATTGAGTTTTGGATTTTCTTTTTCTATCCTATCCAAATAATATTGTGTCAATTCCAATGAAGAAGCATTGCCAGATTTTAAAAATCCACTTGCTTGTCTAATTGTAAGGTCTTCTAAAACCATAAATTTTTACTCCAATACCTGTTTTACTTTAATAAACCCATTTTCTTTTTCCGGCGCGTTTTTTAAAAGTTCTTCGCGGCTGAGTTCGCACTTTTTGACTTTGTCTTTAAACATCACATTTGAAAGACCAGTAATTTGGGCTATTGGCTCGATATTTTTGGTATCAACTTTTGATAACTTTCCAACATAATCCAAAATACTAGAAAGTTCAGTTGTAAATTTCTTTCTTTCAG
>CAYFWR010000047.1:1982-5410 GCA_964346865.1 uncultured Candidatus Saccharibacteria bacterium | reverse complement strand
TGGCGCGCCCGGAAGGATTTGAACCCTCGACCTCGTGGTCCGAAGCCACGCGCTCTAATCCGCTGAGCTACGGGCGCATATTTTAATTATAAAACTAATTTAGTTTAGCAGAAAGTAGAGAATTTTTCAAGAGTTTTAAAACAAAAAATGGCTTTATAAAACCATTTTTCTTGGGGTCGGGCAGTGGAAGATATTAGAACTTTAATTTAATTTATTTAGAATTTCTTTAACAGTTCCTTCTAAATGAATAAGTCCAGATGATTCAAAGCCAATCTTTTTATACCAACTTAATGGAAACTTTGTTTTGTCAGTTGTTAATGCTTCAGCGTATCTTACTTTATATTTATCTAATGCTTCTTTTAAATGCCTTTTAAGTAAGAGTTTTCCTATTCCTTGCCCTTGATTTTTTGGATCTATAAATAATTCTGTATCTACTAAGGTGAGCCCTCCCCACCATGGCTTAATAGACGATACTATACCACCAACGATCTTATTGTCTTTTATGGCAATAAAGAATAAGTCTTGTTGTCTATCAAACCAATATTCTATGAATTTAAGAGCACTATTATTAGTCCAATGTTCTTTGAAGCCACTTTTATTAAACGACTCTTTATATATAATAGCTGTTTCTTTTAGATCAGTTTTTCTTATTGATCTTATTTTTATATTATTATTTCGCATAAAGTAATTATACCATTAATTTCGGTTCCCGTTGACGGAAAGGCGATTTTCCGCTATAATTTATTAGATTTTGGCGATTTAATGGTAAAATATATATAGGATCTTCGGGGAGTGGCGCAGTTGGTAGCGCACCGGCTTTGGGAGCCGGGGGTCGCAGGTTCAAGTCCTGTCTCCCCGACCAGGCGGGTATCGTATAACGGCTATTATATCACCCTTCCAAGGTGAGGATACGGGTTCAATTCCCGTTACCCGCTCCAGGCCCCTGTAGCTCAGTTGGACAGAGCAGGACCCTTCTAAGGTCAAGGTCGGGGGTTCAAATCCCTCCAGGGGCGCCATGGTGGCTGTAGCTCAATTGGCAGAGCTCCTGGTTGTGGTCCAGGCGGTTGCCGGTTCAAGTCCGGTCAGCCACCCCAGAATTAAGAAATTTTATCTGAACTAATATGCAAAAATGTATCTTATTTGCAGGCCCTGTCGGGTGTTCAAAAACTCCTGTAGCACATCATCTCTCTTGGAATCTAGGATTACCAATATTTTCAACCGACGCCATAAGAACTGAAGTACTCGAAAACGCTTTAAATCCGACATGGATGTTAGACAATGACTTACAACTAAAAATAAGAAAAGAAAGATTAGCCAAACTAATAAACTCTAAAAAAGATTTTATTTTAGATGGTAGTATAGACAGAACTTGGCAGGATTTAAAGCCAGAGTTCAAGAAAAATAATTATAACTATTTTATAATCAGCTTTGATCTCGGTTTAGATCTTTTGATCAAATTATTTAAAGCAAAGGGGTACCAAGAAATTAAAATGCTTAAAGACTCTTGGTATCCAGAACACCAGAAATTTCTGTCTAATTATAAAAACGAAGTCAATCTTTCTATAAATGATAATAATTTCAAAGATAGATTAGAAAAATGCTTTAAAGAAGCAAAAAAGTTTATGATGTCATAATTATTTTAACTCAATCAACCATAAGAATTTTATTATTGACAAAACAATACTTTTGGTTTACCCTTTAAATTAGGCAAAAAAGTTTAGTTCGATCTATCTTAATTATGATTATTAAATTTTCTGGATAGTTAGACCTAAACCCAAGCCCCCGACAAGGTATCGGGCAAAAATTTTAAGAAAGGAGGTTTAGGTCTAATGAGTCCTACTGACAAAACTCTAACTTGCTCAGATTGTGGTAAAGATTTTACTTTTACTACTTCCGAACAAGAATTCTACAAGGAAAAGGGATTCGAAAACGAACCCAAAAGATGTCCAGACTGTCGCCGCGCCAAAAAGGCCCAGTTTAGAGGAGAAAGACAAAGTTATCCTGTAACTTGTGCTGAGTGCGGTCAAGAAACAACTGTGCCTTTTAAACCAAGCGGAGACCGACCAGTTTATTGCCGAGAATGTTTTGAAAAAATGCGTTCTAAATAATTCGGTACTGCCGGACAAAAAAAGAAAAACGTCCCTGAGGGACGTTTTTCTTTTATATTTGTATTTGATTGAATTTACTAAATTATCTTACTGATTCCTTAAATCCTTTCCCTGCCCGAAATCTTGGCATATTCATCGCGGGAATCTGGATATAATCACCAGTCTGAGGATTTCGACCTCGACGAGCCGCTCTTTTTCCTAAATCAAAGGTTCCAAAGCCAGTAATAGAAACTTTTTCACCACGAGAAACAGTTTTAGTTACTACTTGGGTTAATGTTTTTAGAAATTTTTCCACCTCTTTTTTTGTCAATCCAGTTTCCTTTGAAAGGCTTTCGATTAAAACTTGTTTTGTCATTTATTTTCCTCCCTTTAGGATCCCCTACCGCCCCACCTTGGGGATAAATTAATTTAGCTTATTTAATTTATAGTTTAAATTCCGCTTTATTTTTATAACACACTAAAAATTCTTTGACAAGAGAAAAATTTGTTAATTGTTTATTGTTATCCGTTCGCTGTCTATCACTATTAGCAAATAACTAACAACTAACACTACATTTCGACAATCCTATCAATTCTTTCAATACTTTTAGCTTGGCTGTTTTTTTCAATTTCAATTAAAACTGAGTTAAAAATACAATCCCCTTCGGCATTTTCATGTTTAACTGGAAGTCCGGTTAAAAATCTTTCAATAATGATCTCTTTTTTAACTCCCAAAACTGAATTAATTGGTCCTACCATCCCAATATCAGTTACCACGGCAGTTTTTTTTGGCAAAACCCGAGCATCACATGTTGGAATATGAGGATGAGTTCCAACGACCGCCGAAACTTTGCCGTCCAAAAAATGGCCCATGGCTACTTTTTCAGAAGAAATTTCAGCATGAAAATCAACAATTTTAGCTACTAGTTTTTCTTTCTTGGTTTTCTCTAAAATCTCTTCAGCTACTAAAAAAGGATTACTAATATTAGGATTCAAAGACTCTCGACCCAAAAGATGAACAATTAAAATATTACCAAAGTTGGTTTTTACAATTTCATAACCTTGTCCCGGGGCTTTAGGGTAGTTGGCCGGTCGAATTACTGGCACTTTTTTTGAGTCAAGATAAGGAATAAATTCCCTTTTTTTCCAAATATGATTTCCAGCTGTAAAAAAGTCAATCCCAATCTCAAGCATCTCTTTTGTTTTTTCAATCGTCATTCCATTCCCAGTAGTTAAATTCTCTCCTTGAGCAATAGTAAAATCAACTCCTTTTTCTTTTTTTAAGTCAGGGAGAACTTTCTTAACTGTAGCCCGACCAATTCTAGCTACAATATCGCCAAT
>CAYFWR010000047.1:0-1882 GCA_964346865.1 uncultured Candidatus Saccharibacteria bacterium | reverse complement strand
TCTCGAATCACCAATACTTTGATTTGACCAGGATACTTAAGATCTTTTTCAATTTTATCGGCTACATTTTTAGCTAATTTTATTGCTTCTAAATCATCAATTTCTTCAGGATAAACAATTACTCTAACTTCCCGCCCTGCCTGGATAGCAAAAGACTTCTCAACGCCAGGAAAAGAGCTGGCAATTTTTTCTAATTCTTCAAGGCGTTTAATATATGATTCTAAGGTCTCGCGCCTTGCTCCTGGTCGAGAACTAGAGATAGCATCAGCAACTTGAACAATAACAGCCTCGGGAGATTTAAATTCAACTTCTTCATGATGAGCCTCAATAGCATGGATAATCTCATCTGGAATACCGTATTTTTTAGCAATATCTCGAGAAATAGCAGCATGACTACCGCCAATTTCTTGATCAATTGTCTTTCCAATATCATGTAAAAGCCCAGCTTTTTTACAAACATTTACATCAGCTTTTAATTCTCCGGCTAAAGCAGCAGAAAGACGGGCAGTTTCGACTGAATGCTTTAAGACATTCTGACCATAAGAAGTCCTGAACCGAAGTCGACCCAAAATTTTAATTAGATCTGGTGGCAGTCCAGCCACCCCTATTTCATAGGCCGCTTGTTCTCCTGATTCTTTAACCATTTTTTCAACTTCTTCCTCAGCTTTTTTAGCCATCTCCTCGATTCGGGCTGGATGAATTCGCCCATCAGCAATTAATTTTTCAATGGCAAATTTAGCTACTGCTCTACGAACTGGATCAAAGCTAGAAATAACAATAGTTTCTGGAGTATCATCAATAATAATATCACAACCGGTCGCTCGCTCAATTGCTTGAATATTTCGACCTTCCCTGCCAATAATCCGACCTTTCATTTCATCATTAGGAAGAGTGACTGACGAGACTGTAGTTTCAGTGGTAATTTCTGAAGCCATTCGCTGAATTGCTGTAGTTAAAATCTCTCGGGCTATCTTGTCGGCTTCCTCTTTTGTTTCTCCTTCAACTTTCTTAATCCGAGTAACTAAATCATCTTTAACCTCTTTTTCAGTAATTTCTAAAAGTTTTTCTTTGGCTTTTTCTTTAGAAAGTTTGGCAATTTTTGAGAGATTTTTTTCTTGTTTGGCTCTAATTTCTCTAAGTTCTCTTTTGATTTTTTCAATTTCCTCAGCGTCTTTTTTAAACTCAGCTTCTCTTTTTTGTAGAGAATCAAATTTTCTATCCAAACTTTCTTCCCGAGAAGCTAACTGTTGTTCCCGTTGCAAGAGTTGTCCTCTGCGTTCTTTTTCTTCTTTTTTAGTTCCTTCAGAGATCCTTAAAGCTTCGTCTTTGGCTTCTAAAGTTAATTCTTTGGCCTGAGTTTTAGCTTCTTCAATCAATTTCTTAGCTTTGGCTTCGGCAGTAGTCGTCTCTTTTTGGGCCTGTATTCTTCGATAGTAGTATCCAGCTCCTCCACCAACAGCCGCTGCCAAAAGTAAAAGTACAATAGATACACCATCCATTTTTTACCTTTCTAAGTTGATAGGTTGAATCGTTTTGAATCCTAACAAAAATTAAGGGGAATAAAGACTACTTAAGTTCGGTAGTCTTTTAAAATATTATTTTGATTTAATTTGAGACCTCATTAGGAAAACTAGTATCTATCAACTTTTATAGTTTAAATTTTAAAAATCAGTGATTTTATATTAACTTTTTTTAAGCCTTTCGTCAACCCCATTATCACTGATTACACAAAATCCGGCAACTGCCGGATTACAGGAACACAGAAATCTTAAGAATAAGATAACTGAAAATTTCGGTTATGTAGCACAAAAATATAAAAGAATAGGGCAACAAAAATTTTTTTGTTGCCCCCGCAGGGGCAGTTTTGGGTCTTACCCAGGAC
>CAYFWR010000046.1:3552-5411 GCA_964346865.1 uncultured Candidatus Saccharibacteria bacterium | reverse complement strand
GCTTTAAGGATTTTAAAAAAGCGGTATTTAACTTTAGATATTAATCAAGTCTTATTTGAGCTTAAGAAGAAGGCAAGAGGAATTAGGTTTACAGTTGATTCTAAATTTCCAAAAGTAAATATCATTATTGTTACTTTTAATAATCTAAAGTATACCAAGGCTTGTTTCTTGAGTATTCTTGCTTTTTTAAAATATCCTAACTGTGAAATAGTTGTCATTGATAACAACTCAACCGACGGGACAAAAGACTATCTTTTAGAACTTTCTAAAAAATATCCAAATGTAAAAGTAATTTTAAATAAGAAAAATAGAGGATTTGCTGCTGGGTGTAATCAAGGTATTAAGAAATCATCCGGAGATTACTTGATATTTCTTAACAACGATACCATTATAACACCTAATTGGATTAGAGGCCTGATTAAATATCTGGATGACAAGAAAGTTGGCTTGGTGGGCCCGGTTACTAATTTTATGTGGAACCATCAAGAAATTGATATTAATTATCGATCTCTTAAATCAATGCTTAATAAATCGGAAAACTATACAAAGGCTAACAAAAACCGAATTTTTAAAGTTGATAATTTAGCCTTTTTTTGTATTGCGGCAAGAAAAGAAGTTGTTGGGGAAATAGGTGATCTAGATGAAAGATTTAAGATTGGGATGTTTGAGGATGATGATTATTGCTTGCGGGTCAAAAAAGCTGGATATAAGATAATTTGTGTTCATGATGTCTTTATTCATCACTTTGGCCAAATCTCTCTTTTAAGTTTAGGTAGCAGAGAATATAAAAAGATTTTTAATGAGAATAAAGAAAAATTTGAGAAAAAATGGGATATAAAATTCAAAATTCAAAAATAATGTTAGTGCTTATTCCGTGAATTATTTGTGGCAATTTAGTGTTAATAAGATACTTCGATGAAAGAAAAACTAATCGTTATATTTAAAAAAATCTTTGGGATAAAAGTGAGAAATTCCCTTAAAGTTTTTATTTTTAAGCATCCTTATCTTTTAGGTAGAGAACCTTTTCTTAAAAAAGAGGGCTATAAAAGAGAATTAAAAAAGATTTTAGAAAAACATAAAAACGTCAAAGGGATAATAATTTATCCCTCAATCTCTGATTGGAATATGCCTTTAACCCAACGGTTTCAGCATCTGGCAGTCGCTTTAGCTAAATCCGACTACCTCTTTTTTTATGGTACTCATAATTTGAGATACGATAAAATCGAAGGATTTAAAAAAATCGGAGAAAATCTCTATCTTACCAATCAGCTCGAGATTTTAAGAGAGATAGAAGATCCAATTTTATATATAACTTGGGCGGCTAACAGTTTTTATACTAATAAATATAAATACTCAAAATTAATTTATGATTATGTTGATGATCTCGAAATGTTTCCTTTGATTGGTAAAAAAATAGAAAGATGCCACAATGAGCTTTTAAGAAAAGCTGATCTGATTTTAGTAACTGCTACTCGACTTTATGATAAGGTCAAAAGCAAAAGAAAAGATGCAATTTTAAGCCCTAATGCTGTTGACTTCGATCTTTTCCAAGTAAAAAATCCTAAAGTTCCAGCGAGTCTTAAAAAAGTTGTTACTCAAAAAAAACCAATAATTGGTTATTCTGGTTCTCTTATTACTAGTTGTTTCGATTATGAATTTTTGAAATATGCTGCTAAAAATCGGCCAAATTATAGCTTTGCTCTAGGTGGCCCCCTTGATTTTGATCAAAGCGTAAAAGAGCACAACTGGGACAGGTATCCAAATATCTTTTTCCTTGGTACTCAAAAAAGATATGAAGATTTGGCGGCCTGTTTTCACTTTTTTGATGTTTGTATTATTCCTTTCAAGTTAAATAAAGT
>CAYFWR010000046.1:0-3452 GCA_964346865.1 uncultured Candidatus Saccharibacteria bacterium | reverse complement strand
CCAAGCCTTAGAAAATAATTAGTGTGTTATAATTTTTGTATGAAAAATTATCAAATACAACAAACCAAAAGAAGATATTCAGTTTTAGGAGTTCCAGTGGATTCCATTTCTAAAACTGAAGCTCATAAGAAAATAAAAGAAGCAGTTTTTAAAAAACAACCTTATTTTATTGTCACTGCCAATGTCGAAAATATTTATAAAGCTTATAAAAACCCGAAACTAAACAAAGTTTTTGAAAAAGCTGATATTGTTACTGCTGATGGAGCTGGAGTCCTTTTAGCCGGTAAAATTATAGGGAGTCATTTTTTAGAGAGAATAACTGGGGTTGATCTTTCTGAAGAACTTTTTAAGATCGGCGAAAAAGAGGATTTTAGATTTTACTTTTTGGGAACACTCCCAGAAATTTTAGAAAAAGCCGTAAAAAATCTAAGAAAAAGATACCCCAAGCTTAAAATTGTTGGTTACCAAAGCGGTGGGTCTTGTAGCGAGGATGGATATTTTGATAACGATGAGAATATTGTCAAAGATATTAAAAATTTAAAACCAAATTTTGTTTTAGTTGGTTTAGGTTGTCCAAAGCAAGAGCATTGGATACAAAGACACAAGGATAAATTCGGTGCGGTTTGTATTGGGATAGGAGGTAGTTTTGATTTTTGGTCAGGGAAAGAGAAAAGAGCTCCTAAATTAGTTCAAAAGGCTGGCTTAGAATGGTTTTATCGATTAGTTCAGAATCCTTCCTTGCGTTTTAAGCGATTTTTTGTTTTACCTAAGTTTTTTTATCTTATTTTTAAAGAGAAAATTTCTCATTAACCTTAGCAAGACTAAATAAAAATTTAATTATTGAGGATATTAAGGCCATGAAAATCTTAGATAAAAAAGGTCGGATTTTTGGCAAAATCAATTTGCTTGATTTTTTGGTAATTTTGTTTTTGTTTTTGGTTTTAGTTTTTGCCGCTAATAAGTATTTGTTAGATGGTTGGCAAAGACCGACTCCTAAGCCAATGAAGGTAGTAGTTTTTGTCGATGATATTCATCCTGAGATTGCTAAAAAATTGATTGAGACTAAAGAAGTTTATGTTGGGCGGGGTTTGGTAAAAACTAAGGTTTTTAATGTTGAGGTTTTACCAATGCCAGAAGGTTCCCGCCGGCCGGATTTTTCCGAGGTTAGAATTGTCTTATCTGGCAAAGGATATCTTTACTCTAGTGGTGCTTATTTTGAAAATCAAAGAGTAGCGGTTGGAAAGAAGTTGTATTTAAGGTCAATTTATGAGCTTGAGACAACAATAATGGAGATAAAGTAAATGTCCAAACCCCAAAATAGTTTTATTAATTTAAAAAATATTTATCAGAATAGCTATTTTTTTTCTTTCTTAAAGAGAATCTCTTTTTTGACCAAAGATAGTTTCTTTTTTAAAAAAAGAGAGTTTTTGAAGGACAAAAAATACTTATTTCCAAAGATATTAGAGAGTAGTAGGGTTTTTGTTTGGGTAGTAAATCCAATTCAAAAACTAAGATCAAAATTTAATTTATCAGTTCCTAAAGAAATTCCTCTTTTTTTGTTTTTTGTTATCTTTCTTTTTACTCCTTTAAAAAGTTGGCTTAAAAAAACCTATCCTTTAGGCGGTTTTTATATCTTTTTTGTACCAACACTCTTAGTTTTAATTGCGATTTTGTTGTTTATAAGAAAAGAAAAAAGATTCTTTGATAAAACTCAGAGTAAAGAAAGAATTGCCTCCAAATTTACTTTGGTTGATCTTTCTTTAATCTTTCTTATTTTTCTTACTTTAGTTTCCAATATTAGAAGCTATCTTGTTTATGGCGAGATAAAAAACCTTGTTTATGAATCTTTTATTTGGCTTTCTTACATTGCTGTTTTCTATCTTACAAGAAGCGTTTTTAAAGAAAAGAAGTACATAAAATGGTTTTTGTGGTTTAATTTTGCTTTAGTTTTTATTTTTTCCAGTATTGGTATTGGTCAGTACATTTTGGGAATTACTACCCCTCATTGGATCGAAAGTTTTGAGATAATTAAGACTCGAATCTACTCCACTCTTAACAATCCTATTATCCTTTCTGGTTACATTAATATATTTTTCTTTCTAGCTCTAGGAACTTTTTTTGCCGAAAAAATCCTAAAAAGAAAAATTACTTTACTTTTGTTAGGTATTGTTATGATGATAACTTTAGTCCTGACCTTTTCCCGAAGCGGATGGATTGGATTTTCGGCAGGGGTTTTCTTTTTCTTTTTAGTTTATAATGCCAAATATCTTCTTGGTTTATTGACGGCTGGATTAATCTCATTGATTTTTGTTCCAATTGAGCTATTCTCACGCTTTATTGGGGCTGTCTCTCCTCAGTATCTTGATATTTCAGCAGTTTCGGGTCGAATCTGGACTTTAAATAACATTTTTCATATATTACCCAATCATCTTTTATTTGGAGTTGGTTTGGGGATGTATGGTGGGGAAACAGCTTTTAAAATTAATCCTAGTCCAGTTTATATGGAGGGAATTCAAGGCGGAGCAGTTCCCATAGCCAATACTGATAGTCAATTTTTACAAGTTCTAATTCAGCAGGGGATCTTAGGATTTTTAGCCTTTGTATTTTTTGCAATTGGTATAATTTTTTGTGGCCTTGTAATTTATCAAAAGCTTAAAGATAAATATCTTAAAATGGTTTCTTTAGGAATTACTTCTAGTTTGTTTGTCTTCTTTATTCAAGGAATTTTTACTGATGTTTTACAGTTTCCTCAACTTTCTCTTTATGCCTTTACATTTTTAGGAATTCTTTTAGTTTTGCCATCAGTTGAGAGTCAAATAAAACTTGCTAGTTAAGAAAAATATGCTAAACTAAAGAGACACAATTAAGAATATTAAAATGGATTTAGAATTAATAGGCCTGGTTTTTCTTGCTTTTTTCGTCTCCTATTTTTTAACTCCTCCGGCAAGGATTTTAGCTTTGAAGGTAGGAGCTTTAGACCATCCAGCTGGCCGGAAGATTCATAAAAAAATTACTCCTTATCTTGGAGGGATACCGATATTTTTAGGCTTTACGATCCCTCTTTTGTTTTTGAGTAGGAATCTTAACGAGTTTTTACCGTTGGTTTTGGGTGGGTTTATAGTTTTTGTTGTTGGGATTTGGGATGATATAAAAAAGGTCAGTCCCTTTTATAAGTTTATAACTCAAATTTTAGGAGCTTTAGTTTTAGTTTATTTTGGGATAAAAATCCGGTTCTTAGGAAACCCCTTGGACGGTTTGTTTTTTCTAGGAGATCTGTCTATCCCCTTAACAGTTTTGTGGGTAGTAGGGATCACTAATGCTATTAATTTTATTGACGGTTTAGATGGTTTAGCTGGCGGAGTAGTAATCATTTCTCTTTTGTTTATGACTTTAGCTTCTTTAATGATTGGAAGAACGGAAGTTGTCCCCTTGGCCTTAATTCTTACCGCTAG
>CAYFWR010000045.1:0-5587 GCA_964346865.1 uncultured Candidatus Saccharibacteria bacterium | reverse complement strand
TTTGGTGGAGCATAGGAGATTTGAACTCCTGACCTCTTGCATGCCATGCAAGCGCTCTAGCCAACTGAGCTAATGCCCCAAAATAGCTTATGGCTTATGGTCAATAGTAGAAATATTATATCAAAATTTTCCTTTATTTAAAGAGTTTCAATAATAACTATGCGGTCAAGGTTACTGTAATCTTTTTTAACTGTGACTTTTGAATTTGGTAGGTACCTTTTGGTAATTTTTGTTATGTCTTTTCCCTGATTGTAGCCGACCTCCAAAAAGATTTTGCCGCCTTTTTTCAATTTTTTTGATGCTGTTTTTAACAAAGATTTGTTTAATTCTAATCCCTTTTCCCCTCCATCTAAAGCCACCCTGGGCTCAAAATGATAAACATCCAAAGCCAATGTATTGATCTCGTTATGAGGAATGTAAGGAAGATTAGCAACAATAATGTCGACTTTTTCTTTTAAGGGTTCTAAAAGATTCCCCTGAAGAAGTTTAATAGTCTTACTTAAATTAAAGTTTTTAACATTAGTCCTGGCGACTAAAAGAGCTTTTTTAGAAATATCAGTGGCATAGATTTTTGCTGTTATTTTTCTTTTTAAAAGTTCTTTGGCTAAAGTTATAGCAATGTTACCGCAACCAGTTCCAACGTCAGCAATAATTATTTTGCCGTTTGAACTTTGGGATTTATTTGGAATTTTCTTGAGAACGGTTTCAATCAAAAGTTCTGTTTCAGGCCGAGGAATCATCACATTATTGTTGACATAAAATTTATAACCAAAAAACTCAACCTTTCCAATAATGTACCAAACTGGCTCATGTTTAGCTCGCCGCCGAATAAAATTTTTATACAATCTTATTTTTTTTGATGAAATTTTTTGGCTTTGTTTAAGGAAAACTTTGATTTGATTTAAATCTAAAGCGTTTTGAAGTAAAATATTAGCCGCTTTCTGGGGATTCTCGATTCCCGCGGCTTTTAGAGTGTCTTCTCCAAATTTTAAGGCTTCTTTAATAGTCATTACTATAGTGTAGACGCGACCCCGACGATATATGGTGGGCGGTACTGGATTCGAACCAGTGACCTTTTGCACGTCAAGCAAACGCTCTAACCAACTGAGCTAACCGCCCAAATCACTAATATTCTACCCTAAATTTCCTATTTTTTCAACCAAAATTTAGTATTTGATTTTTTTTGACATTCATTAGAAATTTAGAAAATTGATATTAGAAATTGATATATTATATCTCATACTTCTTGGCTTGACTTGGGGATAAAAAATCTGATAAAATAGTTATCCCTATATATCTTTGTGCAAAATGACAATTAGAAAGATAGGAGGGGTGGATGTTAAACTCAACAGTCGCAAATAGAATTGTGGCTAAATTATCTCCCCTAATTCCTGAGGTAAAGGTAGTCAATCTTTCTGGAGAAATCTTAGCTAGGGGATCCTCTGAGAAATTAGGAGGAGTAAGACGCGGCCTAAAAAGATCGATCCCTTTAATCTATAAAGGGAAGAAAATCGGTTTCATTGTGATTTCTGGAATTACTCAAAAAACAAAAAGACTTACTTCATTTGTCAGAGAAATCTCAGAAATTTTAATCCATCAAGGTTCACTTTTAGAAAAAATCGAAAGAGAAGAAGAAAGAAAAGATAAATTCATATATGATTTCCTTAATAGTCCTCATATTGATGAGGACTACTTTTTAGAAGAAGCTAAGGTTTTGGGAATTGAACTTAATTCTTTTAAAACTCTAATCCTTTTAAAAATTTTAGAGCCTCCTTTAAACAACGGTGATTTTGAGGGAAAATTTAAAATTACCAGAATTAAAAAGGGAATGATTCGGATTTTAAATTCTTTTTATACCAAATCAAAGGACAATTATGTTGCCTATACTGGCGAAAATACCTTTATTATCATTAAAGATCTTAGAAACAATGAAAAACCCGAGGTTTCATTCGAAATCTTTAAAAAAACTCTAAACCATTTTTATAATCTCTTAAAATCTGAGCTTAAAATTGACTTAGCTCTAGGTGTTGGAAGTTTTCACCCCGGGATTATAGGTCTAAGAAAAACTTTTAAAGAAGCAAAGTTAGCTTATAAAATTGGTTCTTATTTTGGAGAAAGTGGGATATTTAAAATTAGTGAATTGGGGACTGTAGTGCCTTTATTTCTAGGTTTATCAAAAGAAACTTTGACTTTTTCAGAAAAAGCAATTTCTAAACTCAGTAGTTTTAAAAATCAACTTTCTACTTTAGAAACTTTTTTCGGCTCTAATATGAATTTGACTTTGACTTCAAAAAAATTAAGAATCCACCGAAATACTTTAGTCTACAGATTAAATCGAATAGCTGAAAAATTAGAACTTGATCCCAGAAATTTTGAAGATGCCTATAAAATAATGCTTTTAATTTTTTATGATAGATTGTCTGGAAATTCGTTCTTAAAAGATTCGTCTAAAGTAATTATTTCTAAGGAGTCGAAATGATATTAAGTTCCAAAATTGCTGAGGATATTATCCAAAAAACTAAAACTATTTTAGGTCAAAGTATCTATATTATTAGTCCCTCTGGTAAAGTTTTAGCTGGAGAAACTCCTATAGTAGATTTCAAAGATTATATTGAAAAGACCATAAATAGGAAAACTTCGATTGAATTTAAACCTTTTAATAAAACTCAGAGTAAAGAAAAAAATAAAAAGTTTGTTTTAGCTCCTCTTTTTTTTAATAAAAAAGTTATTGCTGTCTTTGGTTTAAATTCTGGTCCTAAAAAAGAAAGAGATGAAATTTCTTTAATTCAGAGTTTGGCTGAGGTTTTAATTTATGAAAAGGAAGTTATTGAAAATCTCTACTCGACTACCGAAACAATTAACAATTTTATCTCAGATATTTTCTTAGACCAAAGCTCTATAAAATCTTTTAAAGAAGCTAAAATTCAAGCTGAAATCTTAGGGCTCGAATTAAAGAGTAATCAAGCCTGTATTCTTATCAATATTGAAGAGTTTAAAGAAAACTTTTTCAAAAAAAACAAAAGACTTTCTTTTGAGGAAAAATCAGTTGCTTTTAAAGATTATCTGGGTGAAATTATAATTTTTATAAAAAATATTTTCCCAAAAGATGAGAAAGATATTGTTGGTTACATAAAAGATAATCTTTTTCTACTTATAAAAGAAATAAAGGGTGATTACCAAAACAGAAAGTTTTCAAATGCTATCTTGAAGAGCAGTGCTAATCTTCTTTTTCGTGAATTAAACAAAAAATTTAAAGGTAAAATTACCGTTGGTGTTGGTCAATTCTACCCTGGTCTTTTAGGTTTAAGAAAATCTTACCACGATGCCAAAATAGCTTTGGAAATCGGAAGTAAAATTTGGGGATCTAATAAAGTCTTTCATATTTTAGATATCGGAATGTTTATCAGTCTGGGAGACGCTGAATTTGAACGAAAAAAAGAGTTAGCCTCTCAGATTTTCTCTCCATTATTTAACAAAAGAGATCTTTTAAAAACTGTTGAGATATTTTTTGACTGCGGAATGAATTTAACTTGTGCTGCTAAAAGACTTCACTTACACCGCAATACTTTAGTCTATCGACTTTTGAAAATAAAGAGGCTTTTGGGACTTGATCCTCGTAATTTTTATGATGCTTTTCAGATTAAAATTGGTTTAATTTTTACAAAAGAAGCAAAATCTCTGAATAATAAGCCAGAAGTCTTATCATTTATAACAAAAAAGGTTGATAGTCAAATAAGAGTAGTCCCCTAAAAAGCTTTTTTATGTCTTGAGTGAAGATATAGTAGGGTTGACAAACCTTTAACGCTTATGTTAAATTAGGTTTAAGGAGCATTTATCTTAATTTATTTTAGCTCCAAATCTATCCGCTAAGGGCGGAAGGCGGTAAAGAAGGGAGGTGAGAAAGAATGAGTAAAATTGTTGATTGGGGAGAAACAACTACGGAAGCGGTGACAGACTCCTTAAGTAAGGTAATTAATTATCTGCCAAATCTTATTGCAGCTCTAATTGTTATTCTAATTGGTGTTTTTGTCGCTTGGGCCCTTGAGACTGTTGTTGTTAGAGTTTTAAGATTAATAAAAATCAAACCTTATACTGAAAAAGCCGGACTTTCTAAAGTTTTCCCTGGTAAAGTTGATTTTGTTCAGATTGTTGGTGATTTAGTAAAATGGATTGTTATCATTGCTTTTCTTCTACCAGCCTTAAATATTTTGGGATTAGATCAGGTTGCTGATCTTTTGCAAAGAGTAGTTGCCTATATTCCTAACGTTATTGTCGCTGTTGCTATAGTGATGATTGGAGCAATTGTTGCTGATTTAGTAGCCCAAGTAGTAGAAGGAACAGCCAACACTATTGGTGTTTCAACAGCCAAAGTCTTAGCTGATGTTGCTAAATATACAATTATCGTTTTTGTCCTTTTGGCCGCTCTATATCAATTAGGAATTGCACAAATTCTTATTGATCGATTATTTACGGCAATAGTCGGAATGGTCGCTATTGCTGGTGGTCTGGCTTTTGGACTTGGTGGTCAAGATATAGCTAAAGACATGATCAACAGACTTCGAAAAAATCTTCCAAAATAAAGAAATTATAAAACAAAAATAAGGAAGGGCTGATTCTATAGAATCAGCCCTTCTATTTTTATAAAAAGTTATTTCGTTTATTTTTTCCGATAAAACTTAGCGGCTTCTTCTGGCACAACAGAATTAATTACTACTCCAGAACCTAACTCCAACCCTCCCCAGATATTGGGTCGAGGCTGAATTTTTAAGCTCCAATGATGATTTTCTAATTCTAAAGAATTATGAATAAAGTAATTGTAGGCTAAATCTATTGAGTCAAGTTTACTTAAAAGAACTTTTAGTGTTTTTGCCAAAGAAAATTCTTCTTTCTCCATCATATCTCCAATATTTCGAAAGTGCCTTTTGGGAAGAATCCAAGCTTCATAAGGAGCCTTAGAAGCATATGGAGTAATAGCAAAGATATTTTTATCTTCAAAAACTACTCGAACTTTGGCTTTTTGCTCTTTTTTTATGATATCGCAGTAGGGACAAGCTTTTTTCTCTAAAATATAGTTGTCAACTACATTTGCTTCTCTTTGGATATCCGGAGGAATAATAGGAAGAGCAATAATTTGAGAGTGAGAATGAGCTACACTGGCCCCAGCTTTCCCCCCTTCATTTTTGAAAACTGAAATGTATTTTATCCCAGGGATTTCACTGATTTTTCTAGTCCGTTCAATATAAACTTCAATTATTTGGACAATGTGATCAATAGAAAGGTCGTTAATTTCTTTTTCATGTTCTGGAGTATCAATTACTACTTCTTGTTTTCCAAAAGCCTTAGGATTTTTAAGTGTTAAAGCTGGATACTTGTTTTCTACAACCTTAACTATCCATTTTTTATCTTCAATAATCTCGTAAACCGAGGCATTAGAATGAACATTTTCGGGACAAAAAAAGCATTTTTCTTTATAGCCAAGTTTCTGAACATACTGTTGTTTTGGCAATTTGGCTTGATCTGGTCTTTTTGCTCTTCTAGGAGCAATGATAACATATTCATCTAAAAAATAATGTTTTCGAATCTCACT
>CAYFWR010000044.1:0-5592 GCA_964346865.1 uncultured Candidatus Saccharibacteria bacterium | reverse complement strand
ATATTGAAGGAGTGATTGTGGCTAGAAAGACTATGGACAAGTTAATTGAATATGCCACAAAGTAAAAACGACTTCAGGTTTTAAAACATTTCAATTAGAATTTGTTTAGAATTTCGATATTAGTGTTTAGAATTTAATAAATTATTATGGAGGTAAAAATGGACAAAAAAGATACTAAAAACCAGGTTTTGGTTCCGGTGGTGGTGGAAAAAACCGCTATGGGAGAACGAGCTTATGATATCTATTCAAGACTCTTAAAAGATCGGATTATCTTCTTAGGAAGCCCTATTGATGATGCAGTAGCGAACACAATTATTGCTCAACTTTTATTTTTAGAAAGTGAGGATGCCAAAAAGGATATCTACCTTTATATTAATAGTCCCGGGGGAATTGCTACTTCTGGTTTGGCAATTTATGACACAATGCAATATATTAAACCAGATGTTAATACAATTTGTATCGGTCAGGCTGCTTCAGCCGCGGCAATTCTTTTAGCCGCTGGCGCCAAGAATAAAAGACTGGCTCTTCCCAATGCCCGAATGCTTATCCACCAAGCTATGGGAGGATCGGAAGGGCCAGTAAAAGATGTTGAGATCCAGACCAAAGAATTAGTTCGGGTCAAAGAACAGATAAATCAGATTTTAGCCCAACATACCAGACAGTCGCTTGCCAGAATTGAAAAAGATACTGATCGAGACTTCTTTATGAATACCGAAGAGGCCCAACAATACGGCATTATTGACGAAATTATAAAAAACCGGTAAAGTCTCTATTAATAACTTTCTTAAATAGCTTGTTATCCTTAAAGAAATTATCTAAATATTTATGAAAGAACTTGTTCATTTGGCTCTAAATGTCGTAAGAAGCTTAGGAGCTGATTACGGTGATATTAGAATAGTAAGAGAAAAAAGCGAAAATATTGTTGTAAAGAACAATATTGTTGAAGTATTAGAACAAGGGGAATCATTTGGTTTTGGCGTTAGAGTACTTAAAAAGGGGGCCTGGGGTTTTGCTTCAAGTAATAATTTAGAAAAAGAGAATATAAAAAGAGTTGCGTATCAGTCGGTCCAGATCGCTGAAGCCTCAAGTAGGATAAAAGAAAAAGATGTTATTTTAGCAAGAGCTTCTAGAATAATTAATAGTTACAAAACTCCATACAAAGAAAACCCTTTTAAAATTTCCCTTGAGAAAAAAATTGATTATCTTATCTCGGTTGATGAGGAGATTAGAAAAATCAAGGGAGTTAATTTATCTGAAGTTAGTTTTGGGGCTTTGCTTAAAAACACTCTTTTTGGCAATACCGAAGGCAGTTTGATTGATCAAGAGATCGTTCATTGTGGTGGGAGCTTTGAGGCAACAGCAATAAGAGGAAATGAGATTCAGACGCGCTCTTTTCCGAATTCTCACGGAGGCCAATATCAAGCCGGTGGTTTTGAGATTTTTGAAGACCTTGACTTAAAAAATCATACTCAGGAGACTGCTGAACAGGCTGTGGCTTTACTTTCAGCACCACAATGTCCTTCTAAAAAGACTAACTTAATTTTAGATGGCAACCAACTTGCTCTCCAGATTCATGAATCTTGTGGTCATCCCATTGAGTTAGACAGAGTTTTAGGAATGGAAGCTTCCTATGCTGGGACGAGTTTTTTGACTCTAAATAAGTTAAAAAAATTAAAATACGGATCAAATATCGTTAATATTACTGCTGATGCCACAATTCCTGGTGGCTTAGGGACATTTGGATATGATGATGAGGGCGTAAAAGCCCAAAAATTTCCGATTATTCAAAACGGTCTCTTTGTTAATTATTTAACCTCGCGAGAAACAGCGCAGGTTTTGGCTCAAAAATCTAACGGGACGATGCGAGCCGATGGTTGGAATCGAATACCTCTTATTCGGATGACCAACATTAATTTAGAGCCCGGGGATGTAAGTTTAGAGGAATTAATTGCTGATACTAAAGACGGAATTTTTATGTCTACTAATCACGAGTGGAGTATTGATGATAGACGTCTTAATTTTCAATTCGGGTGCGAGATTGCTTGGGAAATTACGAATGGAAAGATAAAAAGAATCCTAAAGAATCCCAATTATTGGGGGATGACTCCGAAATTCTGGAATTCCTGCAATGCCATTTGTAATAAAAATCACTGGATACTTTGGGGGCTTACGAATTGTGGCAAGGGTGAACCAATACAAGTAATGAATGTCGGACACGGGACCTCCCCAGCAAGATTTAGAGGAGTAAAGGTAGGAGTAGGAAAATGGTAGGAGAAAAAAAATTAAAATCACAAGCTTTATATGCTCTTAGTTGCTCAAAAGCAAATCAGACTGAGGTAGTTCTTTTTTGTACTAATTCAAATTTAACGCGATTTGCCAATAATACCATTCATCAAAATACTAACGTTGAAAATATTTGGGTTTCAGTACGTTCAGTATTAGATAGTAAAAAGGGCAAGAAAGTTGGCGTAGCCTCAGCTAATGTTTTTGATAAAAATTCTATTAAAGAGGTTGTTTTTAAGTCAAATGAAATTGCCAAATTCCAAAAACCAGATCCACATTTTAAGTCTTTACCAAAACCAAAACCGATTCAAAAAATCCAAAGCTTTTCAGAAGACCTGGCTCGAATAGATGTCGAAAAAAAGATAAAGGAGGTAAACAAGTTAATTTTAAAGAGTAAAAAAGAAAAGATGATTGCTTCTGGGGCTTTTTCAACCGAAATAGGAGAATTAGCTGTGGCAAATTCGTTTGGAGTTTGGGCTTACCATCCTTTTTCTGAACTTTTTTTCTCAACTATTATTTCTTCTAAAAATAGCTCGGGCTATGCCCATCATATTGCCAAAGATCTTAAAAAATTTGATATTTTTAAATTGGCTGACGAGGCTATAAAAAAGGCAAAGAGAAGCCATAAGCCAACAGAAGTAAAGCCGGGGATCTATGATGTTATTTTAGAAGAGTATGCAGTAGGGGATATGCTTGGATACCTTGCCTATTTAGGTTTTGGGGGTAAGGCTTTTCACGAGGGCAAGAGTTTTGCATCGGGGAAATTAGGAAAAAAAATTCTTGGAGAAAATATTACTATTTTTGATGATCCTCATCATCCTGACACTCTTATTATGCCTCTTGATTGGGAGGGAGTACCAAGAAGAAAAGTTCCAATAGTCGAGAAGGGAATTTTAAAAAATGTTGTTTACGATTCTTATACCGCTGGTAAATATGGGAAAGAGTCAACTGGACATGCCTATATTGCCCCTAACCCACTTGGTCCATTACCCCTTCATTTAGTTCTTATGCCAGGGGAACATTCGAAAGAAGATATGATCAGGAGTACTAAAAAAGGGATTTGGGTAACAAGGTTTCATTATGCAAATGTCCATCACTTTAAAAAACTAAATTTGACTGGGATGACAAGAGATGGAACATTTCTTATCGAAAATGGAGAAATTGTTGCTGGCATCAAAAATTTACGCTTTACACAAAGTATCCCAGAAGCCTTAAATAAAGTTGAAATGATCGGCCGCGATTTGAAATTAAATAGCCATATTGGGATGCACCTTGCCCCAGTTTTAAAAATCAAAGATTTTAATTTTACCAGCAAGACAGAGTTTTAAGATTTTCTTAGATCACGCTTGAATTTTTAATAAAATTTACTAAAATAGACCTCACTGAACCTTGACAGGGAAATGTTATGTTAATAATTAGATGCTTCTAGAAGACACAAGATTGGAATGGTTAAGTTAACCGTAAAAATACTAAGAATTAAGTCAGGGGTGAGAAATATGAATTGTAGAGATTTTAGAAAACCAGAACAAGGGCCAATAAGAACTCCAAGTGAATCCGAGAGTTTATCTATAAGAGTCAATCGTAATTGCCCATGGAACAGATGTCTTTTCTGCCCAGTTTATAAAGGAAAGAAGTTTAACCAACGTTCAATGGAAGAGATAAAGAAAGATATAGATTATTGGGTTGTAGAAGGAGAAATCTCTTTAATTAAAAGTATTTTTCTTCAAGATTCTGATGTATTGCAAACAGAAACAGGAAATTTAATAGAGATTTTAGAATATATAAATCAAAATCTTCCTAGTGTAGAAAGAATAACCTGTTATACAAGGGCAAGTACAATCACACAAAAGACTCCTTCTGAATTGGTAAGTTTACATAGAGCGGGTCTTTCAGCTCTTTATATCGGACTGGAATCTGGCTACGATAAACTTTTAAGTTATATGAGAAAAGGTTTGTCACAGGAAATAGCAATTGAAACAGGATTAAAAGTAAAAGAATCGGGAATGGAACTTAACTTTTTTATCCTTTTAGGTTTAGCTGGTAAATTAGTGTTTGAGGGTAAAGAAGGTTGGAAAATGCATGCTTTAGAGACAGCTAAAGTTTTGAATAAGGTAGACCCAGATTTTATTAGATTTAGGACTCTTTACATTTATGACAAAGTCCCTTTATCTAAGTTCGTAGAAAAAGGAGTATTTGAAGAAGCAAGTGGCCAAGAAGTTCTCCAAGAACAGACATTACTAATTGAAAATCTAAATATAACCAGCAAGGTTGAATGTTTTTTCATTTCTAACTATTTCAACTTTTCGCCTGACGCCCATTTTCCAGAAGACAAAGAAGATGTACTAAAACAGATAAAACGAGCTTTGGAAATACCTCAATTATTAGAACGTCGTAGTCATTTACGGCATCTTTAAACTATCAGTTTCTAGATTTATATGTATACCAAGCAACTTTGAGGAATTCTCAGTTAAGGATCTGGAAAAGTTACTCAGAGGAATAATGGCCAACAAATTAGATCCTACCAGACAGATAACTCAGTCTGAGGAAAGTAAAGAGTAGAAAAATCTTGAAAAGGAGAGTGAGTAAGGATGGAAAAAACTAGTATGTCTTGGGATGAGATCGAAGAAAAACTCAAAGGGAATCGCCATGCTTTAATCCAGTTCTGGAAAAACTCAGGGCAACAAGAAAAAATTGACAAGCTAAAGGCGGAGGAATTCAGAGAAACTCTAAAAACGGCAGAGGAGGGTAATGTTAGTGGCCTCCTGAATGTCCACTTAATGTCTCTGAGGTCAAATCCGCTGATAAGCAAGGATGAAATTCGAAGAGCGGCCGAGATTCTCTTTGAATATTTAATGAAAAAGGATGAGCCATGGAATGCACTTAAATACGCTTATAAATATGATCTTGGCTTGGGATTTCTCCGAAGAGCTGCAGAAGCAAAAGTTCGTAAAATTATCGACGGTGGTCTATGTTACGACCAGACTTCAGCAATTGCTGTTATAAGAGAAGGATGGGTAAAAAATCAAGAGCTTACCCAGGAGTTCTTACAAAATGCATATAAAGTTTATTTTTCTTCTCATGATCGTTTTGCTGAACTACTTGGTCTTGTTACCGAGTTCCCCCAATATTTTAGCGGGGAACAAAAGGAGATAGCGAGAGCTCTTAGTTCCGACTCTTCTCCTATTCATGCGCGTAAAAATTGGGAAGAAGACCAATTACTCTTACTTGATCAGTAAAAATAATTAACAATAGAGAAATTTGCCCAGGCGTCCCGCAGGGACTAGTGATTTATCACTTCGCAAAAAGGTC
>CAYFWR010000043.1:0-5697 GCA_964346865.1 uncultured Candidatus Saccharibacteria bacterium | reverse complement strand
GATGATTGGCAACACTACAATCCACTTAAAAGTATGGAGTAAGGAAAATTAAAAACTAAAAAGTGAAAAACAAAAATTACATATAAAAATCTTAAAATTTTTTAGTTTTCTTAGTTTAAGGATTATGATTAGTTTTCTATATACTGCCTACAATGAAAAAGGCGAAAAGGTCCAGTCTAAAATTGAGGCGGAAAAAGAAGATGATGTTGTCGCCTTTCTTTTAAAGAAAGGTTTTACCCCTATCGCTGTTAAAAAACAAAGGGAAGAAATAGTTAGTACTACTGCAATAGCTAACCTTCTTTTTCATCGCGTTCCCAACAAAGAAAAAGTAATCTTTGCTCGGCAATTAGCCACCATGCTTAATGCTGGACTGCCAATTTCTCAGTCTCTTAGAAGTCTGGAAAATCAAACTTCAAACCGGCGGCTTAAAAGTATTATTAGAAATGTAGTAACTGATGTTGAACAAGGGGGGACTCTTTCCGGTTCTCTTTCTCGCTATCCTGATGTCTTTTCTAATCTTTTTATTCAGTTAATAGCCGCTGGAGAAGCCTCAGGAACTTTAAATAAAATCCTTTTGCGCTTAGCTACTCAGCTTGAAAAAAGCCAGTCTTTAAGCCGAAAAATCAAAGGAGCTTTTATTTATCCTGGTTTTATTCTTACTGCTTTAGGTGCTGTTGCTATTGTGATGCTTGCTTTTGTTATTCCTAAACTTGAAGATTTATACAAAAGTTTAGGTTCAGAGCTCCCCTTTTTTACTAGAATTATGTTTGGATTAGCTCGAGTAGTTATAAACCTTTGGTTTCCGATTATTATAATAATTATTATTATTTATATTGGCTTTAGATTTCTTATTCGTACTCCCTCTGGCCGGTGGTGGTGGGATAAAATCAAATTAAAACTTCCTTTATTTGGAGAAATCTTAAGAAAGGTTTATATTGCTCGTTTTACCCGAACTCTTTCGACCTTACTTGCTAGCGGAATTGCGATTTTAGAATCACTTCAAATTGTCTCGACAACTATTGGCAACAAAATTTTAGAAAAAGTGGTTCTTTCCGCTCGAGAAGAAGTTAAAAATGGAATCGCAATGACAATTCCTTTTAAAAAAAGTTCTGAATTTCCGGATATTGTTGGCCAAATGATTGAGGTTGGCCAGGAAACCGGAGAACTTGACAGTGTTCTTTCAAAATTAGCTGATTATTATGATGAAGAGGTAGATACGGCAGTTAAAAACATTTCTACTCTTATTGAGCCAATTCTCCTTTTATGTATGGGAATTCTGGTCGCCTTCTTTATGGTTGCTATTATGATGCCCATTTACGGAATGGTTCAACTAGAGATGTTAAAGTAAATGATCGCTAAACAGATGCGAAACTAAACGCCAAACCACGCAAAGCTAAAACTCTAAGCACTAAATCCTAAACTCTAAACAATATCAAATGACAGAAATAAAAAATTCAAAACCTTTCGATAAAACTCAAGGCAAACAGTATGATCTTGAAGAAAGAACGTTAGGATTTGCTAAAAGAGTTAATAATTATGTAAATAGATTACCAAAAACAATCCCCAACATTGAAAATGGAAAGCAATTGGTAAAAGCCGCTGGTTCTGTCGGTGCCAACTACAGAGAAGCTAATGAAGCTTTAAGTAGAAAAGATTTTTTAATGAGAATAAAGATCTGTAGAAAAGAAGCAAAAGAAAGCCATTACTGGTTAAATCTTACAGAACCAAACAAAAAAGATCAGCAAGAAAAGAATAGTTTAATTAAAGAAGCAACTGAACTTATGAAAATTTTTGGCTCAATAATAGAGAAGTCAAAATAGTTTTGAATTTAAATATTAGATATTTGAATTTATTTAGGATTTTCCGCCAGAGGCGGATCAGCCTTTGGCTGAAGAAATTAGGATTTAGGATTTGTATCTTTCCTCTTGACAACACAAATTAAAACCCTTAAGCTTATATATAGGGTGTGAAAAACACCAAGAGTTTAAAATCTAATCTGCGTTAATCAGCGAGTCCGCTAAAAGCGGATCAGCGTTTATCCGCGTTTATGAAAGGAGGTGAGAAATGAAAAAAACATCAAAAAATGGTTTTACCCTTATTGAACTTATGATCGTGATGGCTATTATCGCCGTCTTAGCGGTCCTCGGGATTGCGGCTATCTCGGCTTCTCGAAGGACTGCTCGGGACACCCAAAGAAGAGGTAATGCTAAAACCTTCCAACTAGCCTTAGAAGCCTATTTTTCAGCCAATAAAAGTTATCCTGATGAGAATCCCGACGCTGCAAGTCGCGTGGCATCTAATCTGGTTCAATCTGGAGGAGCTCTAGAAACTTATATTACAGGAGACTTAGTAGATCCTGACTCTCACGGCAATCTTAAAACCCTTGACTGCTTCAGATATTACTACGATAAGCTACCTGGTGGTGGTTATAATCTAAGAGTCCTAATGGAGACACCTAGTGGTGCCCCATCTGAACCAGGGGACGCAGCGACCCTAAACGCAGCCAATACTGATGTCGCAGGGTGGGAAAAATATGATCTGAAATAGAAGGATAAAAACTATTTTCTTAAAACACGAAGGGTTTAAACCCTTCGTGTTTTGATTATTACCAATTAAGATAATGAGTCTTTTAGAACTTGTGATATAATAAACTTATGTTTAAAATTTTATCTATAATGTCTATTTCAATAAGATGATCAAAAAATTTATTTCTAAAAATATCTGGTCGTTTTTAATCTTTATTTTTGCCACAATTACTCTTCTACGAAGCTATTTTTACTTTTTTGATCCTGATTTCGGCTGGCATATTAAAACTGGAGAACTAATTTTAAAAAGAGGTATCCCAAGAACTGATTGGTTTAGCTACACTATGCCCAATTTTCCTTGGATCGACCACGAGTGGCTAACTAATGTTTCGATGTTCAAAATATATAGTCTTTTTGGCTACTTTGGATTAGCTTTAATATCAGCAATAATAGTAGCAGCCCTTTTAGTTCTTATTATTCCTAGGATTAAAAAATTGCCTTCAATATTCTTTTTAATTCCCTTAATTTTAGTCTTTTGGGAACTAAATAGAGTTTACGGAATAAGACCACAGATTATTACTGCCTTTTTTTTGGGAGTCTTTTGGCTAATCCTTAGCAAATTTAATGAAACAAAAAAATTTAAATTACTGTGGTTTCTACCCATTCTTACGCTTCTTTGGGCCAATCTGCATGGGGGATTTATCTTAGGAATATTTCTATTGTTCCTAATTTTGGGATGGCAAATTTTGCTAAAAACAAAAATAAAAAATTTTTTAGAGAAATTTTTCAAAATAAAAGCTTGGCAAAAAAAAGAAGTAAAGCGATTTACTTTTATCCTTTTCATCTCTCTGGTAGCTTCTTTGATTAACCCTTATGGCGGAAAGTTTTATGAGGTTGCCTTAACTTCGGTTGGGAATTCCTATTATAGTTTCTTTATTTCAGAATGGCTTCCCTTGCCTTTGGGAATAAGAATTTCAGGAATTCTTTACTTATTTTTCTTTATAACTTTGACATTTATAAACCATAAAAGAATCGACGGTTCTGAGCTTCTTATCACCTACTCGATCCTAGTAATCTCTTTTTTACACCAATTATCTTTTCCTCTTTTTTTAATCCTCTCTGCTCCAATCATGGCCGAATCAATATATTTGACCTCAAAAGAAAAGTCTCTTTTCCCAAGATTAAAGAGACTATATAAAAAGTTTGGGAAACTAACTTTAGCGATATTTTTAGGACTTTTTATGTTAAATATTGGCATAAGTCTTTTCTCTTATTTTGTTGTTAGAGAATTTGCTCCCTCGGGAGATGAGGTGATTAATTATAGCGGACTAGCAGAATACTTAAAAAATAATTCTAAAGAAAAGGTAATGTTTAATGACTATGATTTAGGAGGTTTTCTTATTTGGCAAGTTCCTGAGAAAAAGGTTTTTATTGACGGTAGGATGTTAAGCTGGGAACAAGACAATCTAAATATTTTGAAGGAATATAATAAAATTGTGATTTCAGCTGATTATAAAGAAATTTTTAAAAAATACAACATAAAGCAAGTGGTTCTAGGATTAAGATCCGAGGAAGACAAAGAAAACAAAGTAAAAGAAAATGGGATAAGATCAAAATTAAAAAATTATTTTTTTAATTATAGAAATAGACGTTTTGGACTTCAAGAAAAAAATCTAATTGTCGAGCTTAAAAAAAATGGATGGACCGAAAGATACAAAGATTTTAATTCAATAGTTTTAGAGATTGATTAGGTCAGATAGATGCCCTATTATACTAAATAAACAACCGGGATTAATCGAATAATTTAACCCCGCCTTGATTATTAAAATAGATTTTATATTAACTTTTTGCGATTCCGTGACTCTTGACACCAATCATAACAATTTATATTATTGATGTAGATTGCCCATTAAGAAATAACATGTTATTTGATCGAAAAAAAGGTTTTACTCTTTTAGAAATAACGATAGTGGTAGCGATTATTTCTATTTTGGCCACCATAAGTGTTGTTGGTATCCGATCAGCCAGTAAAGCTACTCGAGATGCTCAAAGAAAAGATATTATTAATACAATCAAGACAGTTTTAGAGACATATAGATCAGTCAATGGAGAATATCCGATAAATCCTAGCCCAAACAATAGTGCTTATTATATAACCTGTATTTGTTGTTGTATTGGAGGAACTACTGCTGGTCCATTAGATGGTTACCTAAGTGAGGATTTAAAGGACCCAACTGGTCCTCCGTATAGTGATCCTGATTATAAAGACCCTGGAAACCTAAGATATGGCTATGCACCATTCCCTCAGACATGGAGATATTTTTATAGAAGAGAAGGAAGAACTACTTATACCCTTAGAGTAGCCACAGAGGCAAAATTACCTGACGAGCCACTGAATGAAATTGATTTCAATGATTGGAATAATAATGGAAATTACGAAGATTTCTCGATGTAATAAAATTTCTATAAAGCTATATTAAAACAGTCCTTTGTGAAAATTTGCAGAAAAGGACTTTTTTTAACTCTATCTAGTAATCTTATATTAAAGTTTTTGTGTTTTTATGGTCCGGCACCTGCCGGATTTTGCCTTTTTAAATTCATTGACACCAACCATAAGAAGATTTAAGATATGAATAGAAACTTATAGAAATTGATGGAAACTAGTGGGCTTACTATGGAACAATCTCAAAACTCAAATCTCAAAAGTCAAAACTACAAGTCAAAAATCAAAACTGATTTAAAAATTCGCTCATACAAATATTCAATAGAAATCATAAAATTCCTTGAAACTTTACTAGAAAAGAAAGTTTATTGGGTGATTTCCGATCAACTTCTCCGTTTAGCAACAAGTATTGGCGCAAATATAATTGAAGCAAAATCTGCCAGTTCGAAGAGAGATTTGATTAAATTTTATGAAATTGCCTTAAAAAGTACAAATGAAACTAAATATTGGTTAGGTCTTCTAAGAGATGCGACCGAAGCAGGTAAACAAGCTATCAAACATTTACTTAAAGAAGTGCAAGAATTATCAAATATCCTTGCTGCAAGTTTACTAACAATGAAAAACAAGAGAGTTGAATGAAAAGTTTTTTAGTTTTTAGATGTGGTTTTGAGATTTGACTTCTAAGTTTTGAATTAAAAAAATAATAAGGAACAATGAATCTCAATAAAT
>CAYFWR010000042.1:0-5884 GCA_964346865.1 uncultured Candidatus Saccharibacteria bacterium | reverse complement strand
CCTCCGCGGCCACCCCGATTTTGTCGATTCGATCTTAAAGTAATTAAACTGATAAACCTAAAGTTTCATTAATCTTTTGAACCACTTGGGCTGGAGTAAATTGAGTCTTTATAATATAACTCTTTGCTCCTAAACTCAATGCTTTCTTAATCCGCTCATCTTGGGCTACATTACTTAGGACTACAATAGGAATATCTTTTGTTTGAGAGTCTGATTTTAAAACTTTCATCACTTCAAAACCGTCCATTTCCGGCATTAAAATATCAAGTAAAACCAAATCAGGTTTTTTTTCCTTAACTTTCTCGACTCCAATTTTACCGTTGATTGCGATATCAATAATAAATCCTTGAAGCTCTAATTTTAACTGATACATCTTACAAATATAAGGGTCGTCTTCAACAATTAGAATTCTTTTTTTATCCTTTTTCTTTTTTTCTTCCATAATCAAACTTTACTTAAAATCTTTTTTACTCTTTCAACAACTTGAGTTGGGGTCAGTTGGGTCTTTACAATAAAATCGCCCACCCCAAATGACTTAGCTTTTTCTAAATTCTCGGCTTCTCCAAAATTAGTTAGAACAATCACTTTAGTCTTTTTGTGATCGGATTCTTTCTTCATTTCTTCCAGAACCCCAAATCCGTCCATTTCTGGCATTAAAATATCAAGAAGAACTACATCAGGTTTAAAATTCTTTATCTTTTCAAGAGCAATTTTCCCATTTTCGGCTGTTTCTATCTCGTAATCCTCAAATCCCAATTTCAACTGATACATCTTTAAAATATAGGGATCATCATCAACAATCAGAACCTTTTTATTGGTTTTAGTCGGCTGTACCATTTTCCCCTCCTTCAAAATGAATCCAAAGTAGATTCTAAAACTATTTTTATTATGACTTATCAAAAAAGGCTTGTCAATTATTCTTTTGCTTATAGAGACACGAATTTTACACAAATTTGGATTATAGGCCACTCAAATAGGACACGAATACTAACTATTATAATATTAGTGTAGTTAAATTAGTGAAAATTAGTGTGGATATAATTAGTGATTATATAATTTCAAAGCCAGATTTGGTTTTTAAAAGCTTTCCTTTAATTCTAAAACCGGCTGCTTTTTTGTGTCCTCCTCCTCCAAAAACGCTAGCTAGCCTAGAAACATCAATATTATCTTTTTCTGTCCTTAGACTTCCTTTGATATAACCTTCTTCTTCAGAAACAAAAAGGGCAATCTTTGTACCTGACACCAATCTTACCAGATCAACAGCCCCTTCTAAATCTTCTTTAGTAGCCTCTAGTTCTTCCATTTCTTTTCGAGTAATTATTGAATAGGTGATACCACTAACATTCTGTTTAATATTAGCTAAAATTTGACCCCAAAGCCTTAGGGTTTTTAAGGGCTTTCCAGTATAAATATTTCTAAATATTAATCTTTTTCGGCCACCGGCTAAAAGTAATTTTGAGGCTAAGTTTAGATTTGAAATTGAAGTATTAGAATGCATAAAACTACCGGTATCGTGATAAATCCCAGTTAAAAGACAAGTAGCAATATCTTTATCAATTTCTACATTTAATTCTAAAAGTATTTTATAGACAATCTCCGAGGTTGAGCTAACTGAGGTAACTACTAAATTATAGTCAGCAAAATGTTCATTAGTAGAATGGTGATCAATATTTATGGATGATATGGTAAATCGATTTTTAAAATCTTTTTTGTTTAAAAATCCAGCGTGGCCAAAAGAAGCACAATCCAAAAAAATCAAAAGATCGGGCTTTTTAAAGTCAAATTCTTCTTTAATTTCTAAAATTCCGGGAAGAAAATTATAAATCGAGTTTGGGCCATCAATACAAAAAACAAAAACTTTATGTCTTTTAGACAAAAGAGCTATTCGCATTGCCAGAAGTGACCCAAAACCATCGCCATCAGGACTTTTATGAGTAATTAAAGCAATTTCTTTGGATTTGTTTATCAACTCAACTATTTTTTTAAGATTTTCTTTTTCTTTTTTCACCTTTAACTTCATCTAAAAGTTCTTCTATATGTTGGGCATAACTTAAAGAATTATCATATTTAAACTCGACTCGAGGGATGTATTTCATTTCCAATCTTCGATTAAGAAACCTTTGAATTTTATAAATATTCTCAACTAAGACAGAAAGTAACTCCTCGGGATTTTCCCCTAAAAAACTAACCCAAATGGTAGCCTTTTTTAAATCAGGAGTAGTTTCGACAGAAGTTATTGTTAAAAATTTAATCCTAGGATCATCAAGTTCTTCCTGAATAATTTTAGAAACTTCCTGTTTTATAAGTTCGTTAACTCTTTTAATCCGCTGGTGTATCATATAAACGCTAAATTAACGCTAATAATCTAATCATCTACATTAATAATATTTTAGTGTTTTTTAGTGTTACTATTTGTGTTATTTCTGTTTTGATAAACTATAGTGTTCTCTTTCTTTCTTCAATTCGATAAGCCTCAATGATATCTTTTTCGGCTGGGGTAACCTTAGTTTCAATCCCTAAACCACATTCAATTCCCACTCCTACTTCGGAAACTTCATTTTTGTCGCGTTTTAGAGAAACAATCTCTCCTTCACCAATAATCTCCTCTTTTCTAATAATCCGGGCTTTTAGGCGAGGTGACAATTTCCCTTCGATAATCTTACCTCCCAAAATTATTGGTGGTTTACCAACCTTAAAAACTTTTAAAACTTCTAATTTCCCTTCAACCAATTCAATCTTTTCTGGCGGCAAGAGAGCTGAAAGAGCCGCTCTTACATCATCTAAGAGCTCATAAATAACTTCATATAAAGCAATTTTGACTTTTTCTCTTTTAGCCAACTGATCAACTGTTCCCGAAAGCCCAATTCTAAAACCAAAAATCAAAGCTCCTCCTGCCTTAGCCATCATAACATCATTTTCAGTTATATCTCCAACTCCTTTTTTAACAATTTTTACTGATACTTCCTCAGTTTTCATTTTTTCTAAAGATTCTTCAAGCGCTTCTAATGAACCTTTAACATCAGCTTTAAGAACAATATTTAACTCTTTTACCTTCCCAGCTTTTACTGAAGCAGTAATCTCCTCAATCCCAATCTTTTTTACTTCAGAAAGTTTTTTTACATGCTGACTCTTTCGAATTTTATCACATTCTTCTCTGGCCCCTTTTTCATTAGAAAAAGCCTGAAAAAGCTCGGCCACCTTTGGAACTTCTTTAAGTCCTGAAATTTTAACTGGGGTAGAAGGAGAGGCTTTTTTAATTTTTTTACCGATATGATCTTCCATCGAACGAATTTTCCCGTAGGTTTCTCCGACACAAATCCAATCTTCTAAATTTAAAGCTCCATTTTGAACTAAAACGGTTGCTGTTGGCCCTTTACCATAATCCAGATGTGACTCAATAACTACTCCTGAAGCCGAAACATCTGGATTGGCTTTTAATTTTTTCATTTCAGCCAAAAGTAAAATTAATTCTAAAAGATCATTCAAGCCTTCTTTGGTTTTAGACGAGACAGAAGTAGTAAGTGTATGACCACCCCAATCTTCAGGATTAAGACCGATTTCAGTTAATTGCTTTTTAACTCTTTCAACATTAGCTTCGGGCTTATCGATTTTAGTAAACACAATAATAATTGAAACTTTTGATTCTTTAGCAAGATCAATTGCTTCTAAAGTCTGAGGTTTTATCCCGTCATCGGCGGCAATAACAATTAAGGCGATGTCGGTTACCTGGGCTCCATGAGCCCGCATTTTTGAAAAAGCTTCATGTCCGGGTGTATCCAAAAAGGTGATTCTTTTACCTTTTCTTTCAACCTGATAAGCCCCTATATGCTGGGTAATTCCTCCTGATTCAAAAGCAACAACATTAGCTTCTCTTATTGCGTCTAAAAGAGAAGTTTTCCCGTGATCAACATGGCCCATTACTGTAATAACTGGGGGTCTTTCTTTTTGATTTTTAGAGACCTCTTTTGTAACTTGAAGTTCAGCCTTATAAGTCTTTTCTTTCTCAATTTCAAACCCTAAATAATCTCCGATAATCGCCGCGGTTTCAAAATCAATATTTTCATTAATTGTAGCTAAAACTCCATTTTTCATTAGTTCAGAAATAACTTTAGCCACTGACAAATCTAACCTCTTAGCAAAATCGCCAACAGAAATCACTTCTGGGATTTTAACTATTTTCTTTTCTCCCGTCCCAATTTTTTCTTCTGATTTAGTCTTTTCCTTCATTCTTCTTTTTTAATTTTGAATAAAATTTTCTCTATTTTTACAATATCCCCGTGGTTTTCTGGGGATAGTGTTATAAAAAATTATATATTTCTCTCTAATTTCTCCTAATAATTACTTCATCCGCCTTTTGAAGGCTGGCGAATTTCATTCGCGTGGCTCCACATTTTTTTTCTTTTTAGTTTTCTTGGCTTTTTTAACAGTCTTACTCTCTTCTTTTTTATTTTTCTTTGTAGCTCTTTTTAAACTCAAAGCTAACTTATGAAGCTCTGGTTCCAAGGAAATAATTTTAAATTTGTAACTTTTCCCCAATTGAATCTCTTCTAAAGGATTTTTAATTTTTTTTTCGGTAATTTCAGAGATATGAAGTAACCCTTCAATATTTTTATCAATTTTTACAAAAGCCCCAAAGGGAGTAAGTTTAGTAATTTCACCCTCAACTATTTGTCCAACTTCAATATTTTTGGATGCAGATAGCCAGGGATCAGGAACTAGTCTTTTTAAACTCAAAGAAAGTCTATCTTCTTCAATCCCAATAATTATTGCTTCAATCTCATCACCGACTTTTACATATTTTTTAGGACTATCAACTTTATCCCAAGAAATCTCAGAAATATGAATCATTCCTTCGACCCCATTAATATTTATAAAGACTCCGAAATCAGCAACCCCAGTAACTTTCCCTTTGATTTTCTCACCTACTTTGTATTGGGAAATTTTAGATAAAGTGTTTTCTTTTTGAGCTTCTTTTTCTGAAAAGATAAGTTTATTTTCTTTACGATCAGCATCTAAAATCACGACAGAAAGAGGCTTATTAATCAATTGGCTTAGTCGAGAAAGAATCTCGTCTTTATCTCCTCCAGAGACCCGAGGATAATGTTCGGTAGCAAGTTGAGAGACTGGTAAAAAACCGCGAATCCCATCAACTTCAATAAGAAGTCCTCCTTTATTAGCTTCAAAAGCTCGAATTGTGATTGGTTCTTTTGTCTCTTTTAATTCCTTAAGTCGATCCCAACCTCTCTCTTTAGCTACTTTCCCAACAGACAAAATAGTGTATCCTTCTTCGCTCTCAGGCTCGATTACCGAGGCTTTAATTTTATCTCCAATCTTTATCTCTAAATCCCCTGGTGTCTCTCTAAGTTCTCGACGATAAATAACTCCAGCTCCATAGTTGAGGATATCTAGCCAAATCTCATTTTTGGTAATCGAAATTACCTCCCCTTCAACAGTATCACTAATATTTAAAGGAGTGACTCTATATTTTGAGAGAAGCTCTTCCATTGATTCTTTTTTCTTTTTCTTCATATTGGTAGTTGTCATCTGTTTTTATTACTTAGATACTAAAAAATATTAATACAAAATAGACTTTTTGTAAAGGGTTTTGGGTGAAATTTTAGTCTAAATTTAAAAATAATTTTTAAAGTTTTTATTTTTTTAAAAAATTATGTTTTTAAAAAATTTTTTAGAAAAACAAGAAGTAAAAAAATGAATTTTGAATTTGGACGAACAAAAATATTATTCAATCTCTTTTTTCTTGCAATTTCTTTTTTCCCCTTTTCCTAACAACCCACAAACCTAAAAACCCAATAACCTATTGACCCAAATCCCTTACTTTTTAATTTTAAAAATCAACCACTCGTTCCCTTTTTTCCAGGGGGTA
>CAYFWR010000041.1:0-6314 GCA_964346865.1 uncultured Candidatus Saccharibacteria bacterium | reverse complement strand
AAAAGATAATAAAAACAAAAAAGAGTTCAAAAAAAGAAGTAAAAAAGACTACAAAAAAGACTCCTAAAATCTCAAAAAAGGCTAAGAAAAAATAATAATTATATCTAAAGAGAAAAGCACCTAAGTTCTCAAACAATGATGATTAGGTGCTTTATTTTAAATCTCTCGAGGTTCTAACCCTGTTTTTCGACGAAACCACCGGAAGAAAATCGGAATATATCCCCAAAAAACCATCTCTAAATACATTCGAATCCTCTCGAAAAATCCCTGTAAGACCCCTATTTTTTCTTCTTTTATGACCTGACTAACTCCTTCTAGTTTAACTTCTTTTATTTCGACTTCTGCCGAGTGTAAATAACCAGTAATCAAGGGTTCGATAGCAAAACCTTTGCTTTTTATATTTGGGATTTCTTGAAAGGCCCTTCTTAACAGCTTTGTAGAACCTACCCGAATGCCCGTCGTATTAGGGAAGAATCTATGGGCAAAGTCAGTTTTCCCTCTTCCTCTATAAAACAAACCAATAACAGCCACTTTATTTTTCTGAGGCGCCTCTATGGCTGGCAAAAAAAGGTCAAAGATGTGTTCGGGAGTCAGACCAATTAAATCAGCATCAAGAAGAAGTACAAGACCATTTATAGAGTGTTCAATCCCATGCTTCAAAGCTAAAGCTTTCCCTTTATTATTAAGTTTTGCTATATAGGAATTTTTAAAGCCTTTTAGTGCTTCTCTGACTACTTCTATTGTCCCAGTATTGTCTTCTTTGATACCATTAACAACTACTACAATCTTACTTTTTTTCTTAAAAATTCCTTGGTTAATTCCTTGAGTTAAAGCCTCTCTGGTTGTCTTAAGAACTGGGGAGATATTATTCCCTTCTTTAAAAGCCGGGATAACAATACTTACTCCAACACTCATTTTTATTCACCACCTTTACAAAGATCTATCTAAAACGGTTCTTATTATTATATATACCTTATTTTTCAGATTTTGCTTGGTCGGGCTGAACTTGGCTTAGTAAGATTAACTACTAAAAGATCTAAAGCCAAAATTGGTTCTAATCTCCCAGTTTTAATAGCAATATCGGTTTCTAAAAGTTTTTCGTAAATATTTTTTAATTCTTCAAAAGAAAAATTAGCGGCTTGGACTATTGCTTTCTGGACTACAAAAGGATGAAGTTTCAAAATTTTAGAAATTGCATATCGGGAAAAATCTTCGGAAAGACAGTCCTTAACTAATAAAATATTTCTTATCTGGCGAGTAATCATTGTTAAAAGATACATCTCATTTTCGCCGGTTTCTAAAAGTTCATGCATAATTTTTAGGGCTTTTTTAGAATTTTTCTGACCCAAGGCATCAACCATATTAAAAATATTAGATGACAAATTGGCATTAACTAATTTCTCGATATTTTCAGCAGTTACTTCGGGATCAAAATTTACTAACTTTTTAATCTCTTGGTCCATCTGCCAAAGATCACTACCAACATAAGAAGCCAAGAGTTCGGCTGCTAGAGGGGAAATTTCACCTCCTAATCTTTTCACTTCTTCTCTGATCCATTTAGTTAAATCGGCCCCTAATAGTAAGTTAAACTCTTGAAATTTAGAAATTTTATTAAGCTTAGAAAATAAGGCGCCTCGCTTATCGAGAGTACCTTCTTCCCAAAAGACTAAAACAGTTGTTTCGGGGACTGAGTCTAAATATTTAACTATCTTTTCGGATAATTCTTTCTTAATTTTCCCAAGAAAATTTCTGGCCACCACCAATCTTTTTTCAACTAAAAAAGGGAGGGCTTCGACATAAGATTTAAAGTCCTCGAATTTGATATCTGGATTTTCTAAAATGACTAAATTAACATCTCCGGAAGATGTTAAATATTTTTCTCTTATTTGATTTAGCTTTTGGCGGGACCGAAAATTATCCTCACCGTATAAAAATAGGATCATACTATTCTTTGTTATTCAACTTATCTTTACGTCTAGCCAATAAAAAGCCAATTATAATCCCAATTAGGATAAATACAATTCCAATCAAGGGAGTCAAGAAAAAAGGGTTGCCTATGACTCTTAATGATATTCTTTTTAAAAAAATCTCAACAAAAGTAAAATATAAAAGGAGCCCTAAGAATCCTCCTACGATAGGGGTTATCTCGCGAATATGACTTTCCTTGTATGACATGTTATTTTCAGAAGAGGTTGTCTCGATCTTTGCTATTGTAACTCCTGACCAAAGTCTATTGGCCAAAAATTTTCCTATAATTCTTCCGGAAACCGCTCCAAGAATCAACAAAAAAAATATAATTGGGAATTCAAAAATAACAGTAAGTATACCATTGTGAACAGGGTCGGAACTGGCAATAAAGCTGTTAAATATCAATCTACCACCACTAAAGCCTAATATTATTCCTATTATTATACCTGAAAATTTTGTAACGAATCTCATGAATTTAA
Source organism: uncultured Candidatus Saccharibacteria bacterium (assembly GCA_964346865.1). Taxonomy (GTDB): domain Bacteria; phylum Patescibacteriota; class CPR2; order CAYFWR01; family CAYFWR01; genus CAYFWR01. The sequence continues at coordinate 3,867 of CAYFWR010000041.1, read as the reverse complement.
TATTCTCGGTCCCAAAAACAATACTCAACCCAACTATTACTGAGATTAGAAAAAGAACCAATATAATAAAAAAAGTATAAGCAAAACCAAGACTTACTCCTAAATTTAAGTAAATCAAAAAGGCTAATAACGAAAAAGAAAGAAAAATTATAGAAAATACTTTTAAAAATTCGTTTGGATTAAATTTCTTTTCTTGATTAGGTTCTTCTACATTGTAAAAATAATCTACCATTCTAACTCCTTTCTACTTATTACTTATTCCTGATTTCTGATCTCTTATCTCTGACAAGTTGGGCAGAAGTGGGCGGAGCGGCCACCAAGTTTTACTCGTTCGATTTTCCCACCACAAATCGGGCAGGGCTCTCCTTCTCTTTGATAAACCCGACGCTTAGAAGTATAATTACCCATTTTACCAGCTGTATCCCGAAAATCCGAAGTCGAGGTACCACGAAGGTTTCTAGCTTCATTTAAAATCACTGGGATATTTTTGTAAATATTTTTTAAATCTTCTTCGGTTAATTTGTTCACGGGCCGCATCGGATGAACTTTGGCTTCAAAAAGAATTTCGTCGGCATAAATATTCCCAATACCCGCAATTACACCTTGGTCCATTAAAACTTTTTTAATCGGTCCTTTTTTGCCAGCCAATCTCTCTTTAAAAATATCAAAAGTAAAATCTTTTTCCAAAGGTTCCGGACCATATTCGGAAAGAGCTTTATCTAACTCGACTTGACCAACTAATTTAATATAGCCAAATTTTCGAAGATCCGAAAAAGCTAATTGTAGTCCATTTGATAACTTAAAAATAATTCTAATAAATTGATTTTGGAGATCGCTGGTTAACTCTTTTGATCCTGATAACCATCGTCCTTCATTGTCAACCGATAGCTGATCGCTCGTAACTAATAAATGTCCAGTCATTTTTAAGTGAATGAGCAAGTAGCTTTGGGCTTTGGGCTTTGGGCTTTGGGCTATTTCTATTATAAGATTTTTTGCCCGGCGGTTAATATCAACGATTTTTTTACTAATCACAGCTTTTTTAAAATCAGCAAAATTTATCCCTTTAACAATCCCTTCCCATAAAGGGGAAACATCCAAAATTTCTTTTCCTTTGATTTTGGTAAGCAAATCTTCTTTAATTGTCTCAACTTCTGGTAACTCCGGCATTCTTTATAACTTAATAACTTAGCAACTTAAAAACTTGCCAATCACAAACTACTTATTCCATGGCTGGTCAGGATGATTTTTAAGAATATATTCATAACGATCAATGGTTCCGCCGGTTATTTCGTTGAAAAGCGGGGTGCCGCCAAGATACACTGTGTTTTTGGGATCACCATACTGATTTAAATCATTTTCGATAATCCATTGATCAATTTTAGTCTTTTCTTTGGCTGATAATTCGGAACTTGACTCAGCTTTAACTACTTTAAACTTAATAGTTGGCTTAAAGAAAGTTGAATATCCTTTGGGATAGATTTTTAGCTCATACTCACCTTCTAAAAATGGGTCTGGCATCTCACAAACAGCGCCAGTAGGACAAGGACTACCACTGTCTATAGTAAAAGAGAAATAATTATTGGGATAAAGTTTCGTTTCTATTTCTAATTCCTTAGGATGATAATTATCGTAACTAGTACCATTTCTATAAAGTTCAACAATTATTTCTGTTTTATTTACGTGAGCCAATCGTCCGGAAACATAAAAATAAATAGTATCCCAGTCGAAAGTATTAGTTGGATCAACTGGCTTGTTGTCTTCATTAACTTTTGCCGAAACTGCTAAATCGCCAATTTCCGGAGTGGAATTCCGCCAAACTGTTAAAGTAACAATAAATAAGACGACAACAGCTATCGGAATTAAAATCTTAAATAATAATTTTGAATTAGACCTTGTTGCCATTTTTACTTATTAATCTAATATATTAAGTTAAAACAATGACATCTGTGGTTCGGTTGCCAAAATTTCATCTTCTCCAAAAAGACTTACTTTCCCATAAACACCGTCGTAACCCGGAGAAACTTTGACCTTACCCTCCCTGACTCTTTTTATTCCTTCAGCAACTCTGGGATTAATCTTTTCCAGATCGGAAATTTCTGTATCTAAAAGAACTTTAAACTCGCTTCCAAAATTATCAATGAATTTCTCATACTCTCCAGAAACTATTGAAGTACCAGTTTGCTTACCTAGACTTTCAGCAATAATTTCTTCTAAAGGGACTAAACTCCTATAAGGGATTATGTCTTCAAGTCTAAAACCAGTTGGGCGGTCAGCCAATTCTTCAACCCGATGCATTACCCCAACGGTTAATTTTCTTCCACAAACTGAACAGGCCGTTCCTTTATTTTTAGTTTCCTCTGGTGAACGAACCACGTTACAATTCCGATGACCAGTATAATGATACTTACCTTCTTCAGGATAGAACTCAATAGTAAAAAGAAATTTGTTGGGATCTTTTGATTTAATGGCTCCTAAAATACTATCATAGCTTAAGGTTTTTAAATCAAAAACTGTAGCTTCCCGCCCTAATTTAGATGGTGAGTGAGCATCAGAACTAGAGATAATTGCTCTTTTGTCTAACTCTTTTAGTCGCCAATTCATGGCTGGATCACTAGAAAGACCGGTTTCAATAGCATAAATTTGAGGAGTTAACTCCTCAAAACATTCCTCGAGTGAATCAAAACCAGAATTTGCGCCAAAAACCGAAAAATGTGGTGTCCAAACATGAGCCGGGACAAAAAGACAATCATTTGAAGCATCTAAGACAATTTTTAAAAGTTCTTTTGAATCTAGGCCTAAAATTGGTCGGCCATCAGAATTCAAATTCCCAACCACTGCTAAACGATTCCGAATTTTATCAACTATCTCAAATGATGGAGCAAAAATGACATTGTGAACTTTATATACCCGACTCTTTTTTGAATAAATACAACTAATTTCAGTGGTTAGGATAAAGTAAACACAAGGCTTGGGCGAATCCTTTAACTTAAAGAGTCCATTTCCTAAAGGCTCTAAATTTTCTTTCAATTCTTCATTCCATTTAGGGTGAGTAAAGTCGCCAGTTCCTAACACAGAAATCCCCTTTTTTTCTGCCCAACTAGAAAGAGAAGCCACATTCATATCAGAACTTGTGGCTCGAGAATATTTAGAGTGAATATGAAAATCTAAAATTGTCTGCATAGTTTATTTTTATGTTGAGGGATGTTGAATCTTCCACTCCATTGCTTTCACTAAAGCCTCGGCAAAATCACCTGATGCTTCAGGGCCATTAGCAGTCAAGATGTCACCATCACGTTCCACTTCTCGGCCAGAATAAAAAGCGCCACCGGCTTCAAGTTGATCAATTTCTGACGAAAAAACTGTTGCTTTTTTCCCTCTCAAAATTCCAGCGTTAGCTAAAATTATCGGAGCAATACAAATTGCAGCAATTATTCGATCTCTTTCAACTGCTGCTCGAAGAAGTCCATGAATATTAAGATCGTTAAAATAATTTGCCGCTCCCGGCCCGCCTACAAAAATAATTACATCAAAATCAATCGCTCGAACATCTCGGGCCAAGACATCTGGTTGAACTATCATTCCTAATTTTCCTTTGGCTGGAGTCAGTTCAGTTGAAGCAACTGTAACTTGGGCTCCGTTTCTCTCGAGAAGTTTTCGAGGAATGTCGTATTCCTCGTCCCGAAAATTTTCATGAGCAATAATTATTAAAACTTTTTGGCCTTCAAGTGACATACTCCCTCCTTTATTATTTTTCTATAACTATTATATCAAAATTTGATTTTGAAGTTTATTAATATTTTGATTTCAAGTTGTCAATTTTTGCCAAATCTTCTTCAGAGAACCAAAAATCACTTTCACTAATTTTAC
>CAYFWR010000040.1:0-6314 GCA_964346865.1 uncultured Candidatus Saccharibacteria bacterium | reverse complement strand
GTTCCCCTTTCATTTCCATGAATAGCTCCAAAAATAAGAATTCCTTCCCCTCCACTGCCAAAAATATAGCCTGTGATTGGTCGACCTTTAGCTGAATAACCAAAGGTTACAGTTGGAGGTAAAACTACTGGAGTTGGAGTTGGTTTAATGATTGGTCTGGGAGTTGGGACTGGAGTCAATACTGGAGTTGGGGTTAAGGAAGGAGTCATAATAGGACTGCCTTTGGGTCTGGTTACTGAGGTCTGAGCACTTCTTACCTCAGGATTTTTCCCCTTAGAAAAAGAGATAATCCCAGCTATCTGAAGACTACCCAAAACCAAAATCAGCAAAACAAAAAGTCCTCCAAAAAACAAAGATATTTTTCGCAAACCAATCTGTCTTAAAAACTTAAACATTTTCTTTAAAACTCCTTATGTTTAATAATAACTAAAGATAAAAATAACGACAAGGAAAACCAAAATTATCCAATAAAAAACTTCTTAATTTATAAATAATCTCTTATAGAAAAAGCTGGAGTTAGAAACACCAGCTTTTTCTAATTAAGACTTATTAACTTTATTCTCCCCGATAAATCCCTTCAATCTCCTTTTTATACTTTTCTAAAATCACATGGCGACGGAGTTTTAGGGTTGGGGTCATTTGGCCATTTTTTATAGTAAAAGGTTCAGGCACTAAGACAAATTTCTTTAACCTTTCATAAGAAGCAAATTCAGAAAGAATTTTTTCAAATTCAGACTTCAGACATTCTAAAATCTTTTGATCCTGACAAATTCTTGTTTTCCCTCTTATCTTAAATTTTTCTCCGATCTTTTTAAAATCAGGTACAATTATGCCGGCAATATGTTTTTTACCATCGCCGCAAATCATTACTTGATTTACATACGGAGACATTTCTAATTTTTCTTCGATAACGGTCGGAGAAACATTCTTCCCGGTAGAAAGAACAATCAGTTCCTTTTTTCGTCCGGTAATTCTAAGATAACCACCTCTTTCTAGCTTCCCCAAATCACCAGTTTTAAACCAGCCATCTTTGGTAAAAACTTCTTTTGTAGTAAAAGGGTTTTTGTAATATCCTTTCATTACATTTGAGCCTTTAACTAAAATTTCTTTATCTTTAGCAATTTTAACTTGGACTCCAGGCAAAGGCCTACCTACGGTTCCAAATTGAGGAGATTCCAAACGATTACAGGAAACTATTGGTGAAGTTTCGGTTAAGCCATATCCTTCTAAAACTACCATTCCTAAGGTCTGAAAAAATTCTCCTAACTCACTTGATAAAGGAGCGGCACCAGAGACAAAAAAGCGGACCTTTCCTCCAAAAGTATTTTTGATTTTAGAAAAGACAATTTTATCGAATAATCTGTGAAGAAAGCCGGATTTTTGACCTCCTTTTCCGTACCAAAAAGCCAGTTTAAATATCGTTTTAGTAATAATATTTGTATTTGCCTTCTCTGAAATCTTTTCGTAAACCTTCTCATAAAGCCGAGGGACAGCAATAATAATAGTTGGTTTGGATTCGGCCGCAATTTCAGCAAGCTTTAAGGGATCAATTACATAAGAAGTGGCCGCTCCCTGAAAAACTGAAACATAGTAGCCAACAGTTCGCTCGAAAACATGAGACAAAGGGAGAATCGAAAGAAATCGGTCGGTCTTGTAAACTGGAACCACTGAAAGAACACTTAAAATATTAGAGACAATATTTTTATGGGTAAGCTCGACTCCTTTAAAATTTCCTGTAGTCCCTGAGGTATAAATAATGGTTAAAATATCTTCGGGATCTAAATTTTCTGCCCGTGTATCCAGACCTAAATCTCCTCCATGTGGAACTAACTGTAAGGTTTCAATAAATGTATAAATTTCCCAACCCTTTCTGTCACTAGAACTAAGGTCACTATCCAAATAAATAATTTTAGCTTCTTTTAAAGATGATTTTATCTCTCTTACTTTTTCTAAAGTTTCTTTATTGGAAACAATCACAATTTTTGGCTCAGTCTCTTTAATAATAGACTGGTATTGTTTTGCTGAAAGGACATTGTGAATCGGAACCGAAATAGCGCCCAAACTCATAACCGAAAGGTCGCTTACCACCCACTCGGGTCGGTTTTCAGAAATTAAAACTACTCGATCGCCTTTTTTAACCCCCAACTTTTCCAAAGATAAAGAAAGGTTGCCCACTAAATTGTAAAATCTTTTATAAGGAATAAATTCAAAATGATGGCCTTTTTTGTAAAAAAGGGCTGGATTTTCTGGAAACTTTTTGGCTGTTTCCAGAAAAAAATCAAAAACAGTTTGGGGGGTAGAGTTTTTAGCCATAACTTTATTTAGTGGCTTAAATTATACCTTTTTTTACAAAAAAGTCAATGGAAATTTCCTAAATATAAAACTTAACAAAAATTAACAAGATCTTCTAATTTCGAGTTTAAAAACATAACAATTTTGAACAATTGTTTTATTCAGACTTGGCCTTTTTGGCCAATATTTTTCGGACCATATCCGGCTTGTTAGAAATAATTCCGTCAATCCCCCAATCAACCAATCTCTTAGCAATTAATTCGCTGTTAATTGTCCATGGAATTATTTTAAAACCACTATCCTTGATTTTTTTAACCATTGATTTTCTAACAAAAATAAAAAGGGGGAAAAGAAAGTCTGCCCTAACTTCTTTTAAAGTTTTTAGTTGACTCTTAGTGGAAGTAATTAAATTTTTTTTATATTCTTTTAGTCCCCAAATAATTCCCGTCTTAAAAGAATTATCTATTTTTTTTATCTTTCTAACCATTTCGGGAATAAAGGAAGAGATAATTACTTTATCTTTTAGGTTAAATTCTTTAACCAAATCAATTACTTCTTTTTCAATTCCTTTAACTTTTATTTCGATAACGATGCCGACTTTCCCTTTTAAAAAATTAAACACCTCTTTTAGGGTTGAAATTTTCTCTCCCTTGGGTAGTTTGATCTTTTTTAGCTCAGATAAGGATAAATTAGATATTTTATGAGATTTCCCATTAAATCTTAAAGTTGTAGAATCGTGAAAAACAACCAGATATCCATCAGCACTTTTCCGAACATCAAGCTCGATTATATCTGCTCCCATCTCGATAGCGCGCTTAAAAGCCCATAAAGTATTTTCAGGCTCATAAGCACTAGCTCCTCGATGAGCAATATTTAAGATTCTCTTCATATGGTTATAAATATATTCATACTGATTTCACACTAATCTATCTGCACTAATCTTACACTAATATTTACGTATAATTTGTGTGGTTAATCTTAAAATTCGTGTCTAATTCGTATGGCCTATATCTCTAAAAACTCACAGGATTTTTTAAAAATAGTTCTTTGGGTGCTATTCCCCCGATGATCTTTTACTTTGAGAATTTCTTTTTTTTTAGAGTTAAGATTATCATAAAGGTACTGATAGCTTTTTGGATCCACATATAATTTTTCACCAACATGAATAATCAAAACTGGAATTTTAACTTTTGCAACTTCGACTCTATTTTTATCAACAAACTCAATTACCTCTAAAACGCTTTTTAAAGGAAATTTGTCGTAAATCCCAACTCGCCTGCATAATTCTTTTTTTGATTCCGGAATTCTTTTTGGCCAAAATTTTTTAAACTTACTGACGATTGGAATCAAAAATTTAAAAAGCTCCTGATTTTTGATAAACATCGGTGTTCCAACACAGATAAGACCATCAACTAAATTAGGATCTTTGGCCGCTAGACTTAGAGCTAAATTTCCTCCCAAAGAGACTCCAACAACATAAACTTTTTGACAAAATTTTCTTAGATCAACTAGGGCTCTTTTAGTAGAAGAAAGCCAGTCACTCGTTGTAAAATTCAAAAGATCTTCTGGAGTCGTTCCATGACCAGGAAGACAAATACCCATACAAGTAACACCTTTTTGATGTAACTCTCGAGCCAAATGTCGAATTTGCCACAAACTGTCAGTATAACCATGAATAAAAAGAACTCCAATCTTTCCGCCTTTATAAAGAAAAGGTTGGGCGTGTCTTGAAATCTGGATTTTTGGTTTTCTTTTAGTTTTTGCCATTAATATGATCCTTTTAGCACTAAAGTCACTCTGATAATGATACTGTCTTACATAAATAATTTTTAGTGTTATTTTGTGTCTTTATTCGTGCACTTTCGTGTTTTTATAAATCAAAAAGAGGTAAATTCCCCACCTCCAATTTTAATCTAACATAAGTATTTTAAAAAAGTCAATACCTAAAGATTAAAATCTAATTTTAATCCTGTTGTTTAAAAGCATAAGAAATGTTAAACTAAACCTATGAAGAGAAAGCTTCTTATTTTTTTGATTATAATTCTGATCCTCGGAGGAGGAGGGTTTTTAGGTTACAATTATCTTTATAATAAATTTATAAAAAAACCTGGTGATTCAAAAACTCCTGATCCAACCGCTAATTGGGAAATTTATAAAAGTGAGGGATATAAATTTTCAATAAAATATCCCAAAGACTGGGAGATGATCGAAAAACCTAATAAAGACGCTCCCCTTTCGGGAGAATCAATAAATATCCTACCACCCCTACCAGAAGAACTAAAAGACGGTAAGCAACTCAAAATCTATGTTAACGTCTATGAAGATGAGGATTTTCTTTTAAACTGGATTGAAACCGAAAATAAACACTACGAGATGGAATTTTTAGAATGGGCTCAATTCGGAAAAAATAAATTTGCCAAGGTAGAAACTCCGGAGTTTAAAGATAGTGTTAGTTTTGTCACAGCCGCAAATGATACTATCTATGAAATTAACACCCAAGCCTACCCACCCGATACTGCTGATAAATCATTTAATGAAAAACTAACCAAGGATATTGAATTTATGTTAATGAATTTTAAGATTCTTGATTAACTAAAATTTAATGGATATTAGGGCGCCCCGACGATACGTCGGGGCGCCCTTTCACTTGACCAATCCTTAAAGCTTAACTATTATTAAAATATGGGTGCAAAAACAAAAATTCTTTTAGCTGAAGATGATATCCAGCTGGTTGATATGTATCGTCGAAAGTTTGATTTGGAAGGGTTTGAAACCATTATTGCTGAAGACGGCGAGGAGACTCTAAAAGCTTTAGAAACTTCAAAGCCAGATATTATCCTTTTAGATATTATGATGCCTAAAGTCGATGGACTTCAGGTTTTAAAAAAAATCCGAGAAAATCCGGAAACCAAAAATATAATTGTAGTGGTTTTAACCAATTTGGGGTCTGAAGCCACGGCGGCGGAAATTTTTAAACTCGGGGCTGACGACTATATTGTAAAAGCCGACTTTACTCCATTAGAAGTCGCCAATAAAGTAAAAGAACTTTTAGCCGAAAGAAAAAAGAAATAGGCTTAAATTTAAAAAGACAGACTTAAAAGATTGTCTTTTTAGTTAGCTGAAAGTTCTTATAAAAAATATTTCAAACTCTATATAAAGTTTGGGCAGGGGCTTAGACTAAGTTTCATCTTATGATTTCATCTTAGGCTAATTCCCTGCCTTCTTCTTGAATCCTTTTTAACTTGAGTTTTGTCCTATGGAGGGCATTGTCGACACATTTTAGGCGCTTTCCTAGTTTATTAGCTATCTCTTTATATGAATAACCCTCTTTATAAAGCTCTAAAACCTTTAGTTCTAATTCACTTAAAACCCCGTAACCATTTTTGAATCTTTCTATATTCTCTTCCATAATAATAAGATCTAGTGGGTCTCCTATAAAACCAGGAATTATATCACCAAGGGTTCTATCATCACTATCTCCTTTGTCAAAAGGAGAAAAAATAGGCTTTTCTAAAGATGTTCGAGTATTTAACGGGATATGCTTCTGGCGTGTTGCTGTTTTAACAGCAGTGATAATCTGACGGGTAATACACAAAAGAGCAAAAGAACGAAAAGAGCATATCTCGTTACCTATAATGGTTTTCCCCGGTCGATAGTCACGTATCGCCTTGTAGAGACCAATTGTTCCTTCCTGGATTGTATCGTCATGATCTCCTCCTATAACAAAATAAAATCTGGCTTTAAAGTGAACTAGATATTCATATTTATTTAAAAGAAAATTCTGAGCGCCTATATCGTCTTTCTGAGCTAAAAAGCATAGTTCATTATCTGAAAGTTTCTTATACTCTGACCAACGATTCCCATTGCCATTTTTTCTCCTCTTTTCTCTCTGTGACCGTTTTAAATCACATGCAGTTACTGCCATTTCCTCTCCTTTCGTCAAGTTTCGATCTATAACAATAAGATAAGAATTTCTAATCTTATAAAAATTCTAACATATTTTTAAAAAAAGTTAATGAGGA
>CAYFWR010000039.1:0-6334 GCA_964346865.1 uncultured Candidatus Saccharibacteria bacterium | reverse complement strand
ACAATTTTGTTGTCAGGATATTTACCAATTTCATTAACCTTAATTAGAAGTCCTTGAGGAATCCGAAGATAACCAAGTTTTACTGAAATTTCAACGTTATTTAACATACTTCGTCCAGAGATAGCCACCTTTTTCCCAAGACTATGAGCAATATCAATTACTTGTTGAATCCGATTGATAAGAGAAGCAAAAGAGGCGACTATAATCCGTCCCTCTGCTTTTTCAAAGATATGATAAAAAGCAGTTTCGATCTCTTTTTCAGAAATAGTATAACCTGGAACTTCTGAGTTGGTACTGTCTGAAAGAAGGGCTAATACTCCCTCTTCTCCATATCTAGCAAGGCGACCAAAACCAGTAGTTTTTTCATCTACTGGGGTATGATCAAATTTGAAATCACTAGTATGAATTACTAAACCAACCGGGGTCCGAATAGCTAAGCCAATACTATCAGGAATACTATGAGTCACTCGGAAAAAATCCAATCGAAAAGCTCCTAATTGAATACTGTCAGTCTCAGGAATAATAGTCCTAAAACCAATTTGGGACTGGATTTTAAATTCTTTTAATTTTCCCTCAATTAAACCTCTGGTTAAAGTAGTTGCATAAATCGGGGCTGGAACTTTAGAAAGAATATAAGGAAGTCCACCAACATGATCTTCATGTCCATGAGTAATAATATAAGCTCGAATCTTGTTTTTTTTCTCTTCAAGATAAGAAACGTCGGGAATAACATAGTCAATTCCCAACATTTCATCTTCTGGGAACATAAAGCCAGCATCAACAATAATAATATCTTCATTGCCACTGTTGTCACGAAACTCATAAATGGTCATATTTTTACCAATTTCTCCCAGTCCCCCCAAAGGAATAATTCGAAGTAAACCTTCTTTTCCTATAAAAGTAGGTTTTTGAGGTAGGTCTTTAGTCTTCTTTTTTAACTTCTTTTGAATCATGATTTTTATTTCTCCTTTTCTTTTAAAATTCTCTTTTGTGGCCAAAGTTCGGCCATGAATTAATTTTAATAATAGAGAATTTAATTAATTAAAATAACCTTTTTTGCTGAGGTTGATTGACTTCTTTGTTTGAGCTGAGTTCGATTTCAATCTTATCCAAAACCCGAGGAATCTTTTTAAAATCAGAAATTAAAGTTTCTTTCATAAAAGCGTTATACAAAGCTGCTGCCGGGTGATATAAAGGAAGGTAAATCTGACCATTTTTTCTTTTAGGCTGTCCATGAACTCGAGAAATTTTAAATTCTGGTAAAAATTGACTTACAGCATGACGACCTAAAAGAACAATTAACTTTGGTTTTATAACCTCAATTTGACGAGAAAGATAAGGAAAACAGGCTTTAATTTCAGAAGGCAAAGGATCGCGATTTCCGGGAGGCCGATGTTTAACAACATTACCAATATAAACATCTGATCTTTTTAACCCAATCATCTCAATCATCTCAGTTAAAAACTTTCCGGCAGCACCAACAAAGGGTTCTCCTTTCTGATCTTCATCTCGACCTGGAGCCTCACCAATAAACATTATTTCTGCATCTTTACTTCCGACCCCAGGAACATCTTTAGTCTTACTTTTATAAAGCTCACAACGAGTACAATCACTAACTAAGCTCGCAATTTCCTCTAAGTTTTTTGCCTTCTTGATTTGATTTTCAGTAATCATTAATAAGTTTTCAGTTTGTAAGTTGTAGATTACTAAGTTTTTATGGATATCTAATTAAACCAACTTAGCAACTTATAAACTTTAGTAACTTTTAGTAACCAGAATTATCTTTTTTCGGCGGCTTTTTTAGAAAAGTTTAACCGACCCTGATTATCAATCTCTACCAACACTACAGGAATAACATCACCAACCTTAACTACATCTTCAACCCTATTGACCCGATAATTAGCCAACTGGGAAATATGAACTAGGCCTTCTTTCCCAGGCATAATTTGGACGAAAGCCCCGAAATCCATAATTTTGGTAACCTTACCCATATAAGTCTCACCTACTTTTGGCTCTTTAGTTAGAGCCTGAATCCATTCTAAAGCTTTGATTGTCTTGTCTTTGTTAGAAGAAGCAATATTAACTGTACCGTCATCTTCGATATCAATTTCAACCCCAGTTTCGGAAATGATTTTGTTAATAGTCTCGCCTCCTTTACCAATAACGTCTTTGATTTTCTCTGGTTCGACTTTAACAGAAGTAATTCTTGGAGCTAAGGGAGAAATATCTTTTCTTGGTTTAAGTATGATTTCCGACATCTTCTTTAGAATAGACATTCGGGCCTCATGAGCCTGAATTATTGCTTCTTTTAAGATTTTTAAAGTAATGCCTTTGATTTTAATATCCAACTGAAGCGCGGTAATTCCCTTAGTGGTCCCGGCAATTTTAAAATCCATATCACCAGCGAAATCCTCAGCGCCGGCAATATCAGTCAAAATTTTATAATTTTTAATTTCAGGAGTTTCTTTTTTGTTATCTTTTCTTTTATAGTCTGTCACTAAACCAATAGCGATTCCAGCAACGTGAGTTTTAATTGGTACTCCAGCATCCATCAAAGATAAGCTTGAACCGCAAACTGAGGCCATTGAAGAAGAGCCATTGCAAGACAAAATTTCAGAGACAACTCTAATAGTGTAAGGGAACTCTTCTTTCAAAGGAAGAAGGGGAGTTAAAGCTTTTTCTACTAACATTCCGTGACCAACATCTCGCCGGCTGATTCGCATTGATCTAATCTCGCCAGTAGAATAAGGAGGGAAATTATAATGGTGCATAAATCTTTTTTCTCCATCCTCTTCCATTGTATCTAAAACCTGAACATCAGAGGTTGTCCCTAAAGTAGTAATTGAAAGAACTTGAGTTTGTCCTCGAGTAAAAATAGCTGAACCATGAGTCCGGGGTAGAAGTCCCACTTCTAACGATAGAGGTCGGATATCTTTTGGTTTTCGGCCGTCGGGACGAACATCTTCTTTTAAAATGGCTCGACGAACCTCATCCTCAATTACCTCGTTAAAAGCAGCTGTAATAGCTTCTTCTTCGTATTCATCTCTTAGTTCTTCTAAAACTTCGTTTTCTAAAGTCTTGATGGCATCATGGCGAGCATATTTGTCTTCATGTCGAATAGCTGCTCCTAATTTATTAGCTAAATATTTGTCTACGGCTTCATAAATCTCTTTTTGAGTTGCTATCACTTCAACTTCTTTTGGGGTAATTTGAATCTTTTTAATTAATTTCTCTTGAAGCTCGATACTCTTTTTAAGCTCGGTTTGCCCAAATTTCAAAGCCGCCAACATTTTTTCTTCAGGAAGCTCATTGACTTCAGCTTCAACCATAACAATTGCATCTTTAGTACCGGAAACTACTAAATCTAGGCCACTTTCTTTTCTTTCGGATCGAGTGGGATTAGCAATAAATTTATCTTTTATTAAACCAACTCGAACTGCTCCCACTGGCCCTAAAAATGGAGCTCCAGCAACCAAAAGAGCACTTGAAGCAGCAACAATAGAAATAACATCAGGATCATTTTCTAGATCAGCCGAAAGAATAGTTGTCACAATTTGAACTTCGTTCCGATATCCCTTTGGGAAAAGGGGGCGGATCGGCCGATCAATTAACCTGGCTTTAACTACTGCTTTTTCACTAGGACGGCTTTCTCTTTTAATAAAACGAGAGCCCATAATCTTCCCGGAGGCATACATTCTTTCTTCATACTCAACCGTCATTGGAAAAAAGTTGGCGTCTTCTTTAGACTCATCACTAATAACAGCTGTTGCTAAAACAACAGTCTCGCCATAATGAGCAATAACTGATCCATCAGCAAGATTAGCTAGTTTTCCTGTTTCCAATACTAATTTTTTCCCTCCGAATTCTTCCTCAACCCGATAAGGATCGATTGGGGAGTCTTTTTTTTTCTTCATAAAGTCTTAGTTTTCCTTTCTTAAGAGATCCTTTCCTAAAACACCCAAAGGGCTTTCTAGGAACCAGGGTTAAGAAAGCTAATCTCTTAATTTCTAACTTTCAAATCTCTGGCACCTAGAATTATTCTTTATGGACTATTTAGTTTTAAGGAATATTGCCCACTTATTATTTCTTATTTAAACGTCTCCACCGCCTGAAGCCATAATATCCTCCTTAGAAACTTTTCAACTTAGCAACCAAACAACTATTTTCTCAATCCCAATTTCTTTACCAAAGCGCTGTATCTATCTTTACTTTTTTTAGACAAAAAGTCAAGTAGTCTCCTGCGCTTACTGACCATTTTTAAAAGTCCTTTTCTTGAATGTTCATCTTTTCTATGCGTCTTTAGGTGTTCGGTTAGTCTTTTTATCTTTTCAGTAAAAATAGCAATCTGGACCTCTGGAGACCCAGTGTCCTTAGAATGAGTTTTTGCTTCTTTAATAACTTTCTCTTTTTCTTGTCTCTTAAAAACCATAATTTAACTTACTATAATTTACTACTCCATAATACCATAAAATAGGAGTTTAATCAAATTGTAGCCTTTCTGATTTAATTGTAATGTCTTATTCTTCATCTGATCGCCAAACATCAATGTTATTTTCGGGATTATGAGCCAAAATTTCTGACTCTGAAACAGGTAAGGTTTCTTCTTCTTCATCCTCAATTTCATTAGAAACTGTTTTATCTAGTCGCCCTACTTCTTTTCTTATAACTTGTGGAGATTCTTTGACTTCTTTTGATTTATCTCCTTCTAATCTATTTTGAGATATTTTTCTTTTGACTTCTTTTTCGGCCTGAGACAAAGAGACCCCCTTTAACTCAAAAGTAATTCCTTCATCTTCTTCGGTACCTGAGAAAATCTTTAAAAAAGGTGAAAAATCGTACCCTTTTCGGAAGCGGAGTTTGCCGATAATCTTATCTTTATCTTCAATTAAAAGTAGAATAATATCAGAGTTTGAAGTAGTTTGGGCAAACTCACCAGCAACTCGATTAAGATCAGAAAGATCAGTATGAGACTCGACTAAATCACCCTTGGTAACAGTTGACCAAACCAAATGGGTTTCAGGATCGACTTGAGCCTTCGAAAAAATCCTACCTAAAAGTTTAAGTACCCGTAAAGGCTTGGTTTTAAAAAGATGCTGGACGATCTCTTGCTGTCTTGCTCCAGCAGCCAAAAGCTGAGCGGCAACAGTAAATGACTTGGGAGTAGTGTTGGAATTCCTAAAACTGGCGGTATCCGCAATTACTCCTGTTAAAAGACAAGTAGCAATGTCATCATCCAAAAAATCTGGGTTAAGTGATTCTATTACTGAAACTAAAATTTCGGCTGTTGAAGTAGCAGTTAAATCAATTAAATTAACTGTTCCAAAATAATCATTTTTGGCTTTGTGATCAATATTTATGATCGGAGTTTCAAAAAAGAGTTTAGTATTCTCATCATAGATTTTATCAATATGTTCAACATCCTGGATATCCAAAACAATAATCAAATCACATTTATACTTTCCTTTATTTATAGTAACATCTTCTGTCTTAAATGATCCTTCCTTTGGAGTAACGATAATGTTCAATTTCTGTGTTTCAGTGTTATAACTTAATTTTTCGACCTCAGTTTTACTTATATCTACACTAACAACTAAATCATTAGAACTTTTTAAATTTTCTTGAATCTCATCTAAAGCTGGTAAAAATTTAAAGGCTTCTTTTTCCAATTCGGAAGATATTAAAACCACCTCTTTTCCCATTTTCTTTAAAGTCAATCCCAAAGCCAAAATAGAACCAATAGCATCACCAGTAGGATAATTAGAACTGGTAACTAAGATTTGATTTGACTTTTTGATTAGCTCGATTGTCTGTTGTTTGGGTGAAAGTTCCATAACTAGAGCTCAAAAATAAATAAGATATTACAATATACTAAAAATAAATGTTATTGTCAAGGAAAAAATTTTCTGATATACTATCTTAAGTCTAAAGATTAATGATTAAAATTAAGAGAACCCCCGATGCCAATTATTAAATCAGCAATTAAAAAAGTTAGAGTTGATGAAAAAAGAAGAAAAAGAAATCTTTTGATCAAGCTTGATTTTAAAGCTAAGTTAAAAAATATCCGAAGAGAAATTGAGGCTAAAAAAATAGAGCAAGCCAAAAAAGATATTGTCGTTGCAATTTCAACTTTGGATAAAGCGGCTAAAAGACACGTTATTCATAAAAATAAAGTGGCTCGATTAAAATCAAGATTAATGAAAAAACTCAATGCCGCTTCCGGAAAAGCAATAGAGCTAAAAACAATTAAAAAACCAGCCGAAGAAGCTAAGACTACTCCTAAAAAGATAATAAAAACAAAAAAGAGTTCAAAAAAAGAAGTAAAAAAGACTACAAA
>CAYFWR010000038.1:0-6502 GCA_964346865.1 uncultured Candidatus Saccharibacteria bacterium | reverse complement strand
CACAGATCGATTACTACTATATCAAGAGTACTGTCAGAACAATTAGTAGATATTCTTTTGCGCAACAATTTTTACCCCTCTTTTCGAATTAATAAAAAAAGAAAAGATAAATTAGGGATTAATCACAAAGAATCTTATCACTTGTATTGGTCTAAAGAAGCAAAGCCACAACATAGGTATTTATACTATAAACCTAGTGGAATAAAATACTGGCTTCTCCCCGTGGCAGAAGTCCAGCAAAGATATTATCTTGGCCCAGTTTATAATTTAACTGTAGAAGATGATCATTCATATATAGCCACAAATTTTGCCGTTGCCAACTGTGGTGAAGGAGGAGATATTTTTACTTTTTTAATGAAAATGGAAGGATTAGATTTTGGAGAATCCCTGCGGGCTCTGGCCAAACGAGCCAATATTGTTTTGAAAGGAACTAATCCTCTAAAGAAAGAAAAGAAGAGTCGTATCCAAGAAATCAATGAGATTTCAGCCCAGTTTTTTCATAAATATCTTTTAGAATCTCCTGCTAGTCAAAAAGCCTTAGCCTATCTAAAAAAACGAGGTTTAGACAAAAAGACAATTTCTGATTTTCGATTAGGTTTAAGCCCCAAATCAAAAGACATTTTAGTTAATTTTCTTTTAAAAAGAGGATTTTTATCTGAGGAAATTTTTGAGGCTGGAGTAGCCAAAAGATCAGTAAATCGTCTGGAAGATTTATTTAGAGGTCGCCTAATGATTCCGATTACCAACTCTCAAGGAAAAGTAGTCGGTTTTACAGCTAGAGTTTTAGATGATAGTCTGCCTAAATATATTAATTCTCCTCAGACCTCAATTTATGATAAAAGTAGTGTTCTTTTTGGTTTTGATAAAGCCAAAAACTCGATTCGCACCGAAAAAGAAATTGTTATTGTTGAAGGCAATATGGATGTTTTAGCTTGTCATCAGACTGGAATTACCAATGTAGTAGCCTCTTCTGGAACAGCTTTAACCGAACGGCAACTCGATCTTATTAAACGCTTCACAACTAATATAAAACTGGCCTTTGATCTTGATTCAGCTGGAGAGACTGCTACAGAACGGGCTATTGCATTAGCTTACAAACAAGGCTTTGACACCTCTATTATTGAGATTCCCAAAGGTAAAGACCCTGCCGATTCCTTAAAAGAAAATAAAGAAGCTTTTAAGAAAGCTATCAAGGAAGCTAAGTATGTTATTGACTACTTTTTTGAGCAAGTCTTCAAAAAATATGATATTTCTAATATCGTAGATAAAAAAAGAGCGACCAAAGAAATCCTCTCTTTAATTAAAAAAATTCCTGATCTTATCGAGAGATCTCATTATATTAAAAAATTGGCTCAACGTCTAAATATTCCTGAGAAAGCTCTTTTTGATTCTTTAAATAAAATTGAGGTTCCTAATAAGCAAGCCCCCCAAGAAATTACAAGAAGAGGACAAAATATTTATGAACATCTTTTAGGTTTAATTCTTAAATATCCAGATCATCAAGAGTTTGTCTTCAAAAACTTAGAAATAAAAGAATTCCCCAAAGATTCCCAATCTATTTACAAATCTTTGAAAAATTGGTATAATGAAGAGAATAAATTTGATATTGATGCTTGGTTAAGTGGGCTTAATAAAGAAGCAAGTCGTAAAACAAAGTTTCTTTTACTCCAAGCCGATTTTTATTTTGAAGAGTTTGGCGATGAAACGATTTTTGAAGAGGTCTATTTTTGCGTAGGTAGAATCAGGGAATTAAAGATAAAAAAAGAAAAAAAGAAACTAGAAGACAAAATCAAAGAAGCCGAGAAATCTGGAGACAAGAAAAAATGTTTTAAGCTCTTAAAAGAATTTCAAAAATTGGCTCAAGAGGAAAGATGAATAGAGTCTCCTTTATCTACTGATATTTCAATGACTTGACTCGATATAACTGAGCTCAGGAGATAAAAAATGGCTAAGGAAAAAGATAAAATTGAAGAAGCAAGTCCCAAGATCGGAGAACTTATTGAAAAAGGTCGGAATCAAGGCTTTGTAACTCAAGAAGAGATTCTGGCTGCTATTCCCGATGTCGAAGAAAACATCGAAAAACTCGATGATCTTTATGCTACTTTAATGGATTTAGGAATTGAGGTTGTTGAAGACAAGGAAAGACTAGTTTGGGAAGAAGGAGATTTGGAAGATGTCAAAAAAGTTGAAGGTCAAGGGACGACTGATATCGCTGACGATTCGGTCCGAATGTACCTCAGAGAGATTGGGAAGTACCCACTTCTTACAGCCGAGCAAGAAGTGGTCTTGGCAAAAAAGATTGTCAAAGGCGATAAAGAAGCTAAAAAACGTTTAGCTGAGGCAAATCTCAGACTGGTAGTTAGTATTGCTAAAAAATATATTGGCCGGGGACTTGACTTTTTAGATTTAATTGAAGAGGGTAATACCGGTCTCCTGCGGGCAGTTGAGAAATTTGATTATACTAAAGGCTATAAATTTTCGACTTATGCCACCTGGTGGATTAGGCAGGCAATTACTCGAGCAATTGCTGATCAAGCTCGGACCATCAGGATCCCAGTTCATATGGTAGAAACTATCAATAAGTTAATCCGAGCCCAAAGGCATTTAGTTCAAGAGTTAGGTCGAGAACCCTTACCCGAAGAAATTGCAGCTGAAATGGGAATGGATGTTGATAAAGTAAATAATATTCTCAAAATTTCTCAAGAGATCGTTTCTATTGAAGCGCCAGTTGGAGAAGAAGAAGATAGTCGTCTAGCAGATTTTATTGAAGATCAAGATGCTATTTCTCCCGAAGACTCCGCTACTTATGAACTTCTAAGAGAACACATTAAAGAAGTCTTGGAATTCTTAGCTCCTAGAGAACAAAGAATTTTAAGAATGAGATTTGGATTAGATGATGGTCGGGGGCACACTTTAGAAGAAGTTGGTCAGGAATTTGGAGTTACCCGAGAAAGAATTCGCCAGATTGAAGCCAAAGCTTTAACTAAACTTAAAAAACATCGAGAGAGTAAGAAATTAAAGGACTATCTTAGATAAATTAAGTTAAAAATTAAAGATAAAAACCACTATAAGACAGACCTCGTATCAGCTTAATAGTAAAGGTTGGTTCGAGGTCTGTTTGGTGCTAAAATTGTTTTATGAGTAAATCAAAACCAAGAATCATTTTATTTGATGGTAATGCTGTCGTCCATCGAGCTTACCATGCTTTACCGCCTCTAACTACCAAAAAGGGTGAGTTAGTTAATGCAGTTTATGGTTTTTCCTCGATACTTCTTAAAGTTCTAAAAGAACTAAATCCAGATTATGTAGCGGTAGCTTTTGATTCTCCTGAACCAACCTTTCGACATAAAGAGTTTTTAGAATATAAGGCTAAGCGGAAAGCGACCCCAGAGGATCTTTCCCCTCAATTCTTACAAGTCAAGGAGGTTCTTTCAGCCCTAAATATCCCTATTTTCGAAGTCGCTGGCTATGAAGCAGACGATTTGGTAGGGACCTTAGCAAACAAAGTTCCCTCTAATTTAGAATCAATTATTGTTACTGGTGATTTAGATGAACTTCAATTAGTTGACAATCACACAAAGGTCTACACTATGCGCCGGGGATTTACAGATACTATTCTGTATGATGAAAAAATGATTAAAGACCGTTTTAATTTGACTCCTGAACAATTTGTCGATTACAAAGCTCTAAAAGGTGATCCTTCAGACAATATTCCTGGCGTTCCTGGAATTGGAGAAAAAACAGCTGCCGAACTGATTTCAAAATTTGGAAGTCTAGAATACCTTTATAAAAACCTTGATAGAGTTGGCGGTAAAACCAAAGAAGTTTTAGAGAAAAACAAAGACCAAGCTTTTATTTCTAAAAAATTAGTCAAAATTGTTACTGAGGTCCCGATTAAATTTAACCTTTCTGCCTGTAAAACTCACGATTTTGATCGCCAAAAAGTTTTTGAACTTTTTCGAAAACTGGAGTTTAAAAGTCTTTTAAACAAACTACCAAGGACAAAAAAAGAAGAAGTTAAGATTCCTAAAAAAAGACCTCATATTAAAACTGCTGGATATAAATTAATTGATAACAAAAGAGATTTTAAGAATCTTTTAGCTAATCTTAAAAAACAAGAGTTTCTTGCCGTTGATACCGAAACTGACGGCTGGGATATTGTTGAGAATAAACTGGTGGGAATCTCTTTTTCCTTTAAAGAGAAGGAAGCTTACTATATTCCTGTTGGCCATACAATAGCTCACAGCTCACAGCTCACAGCTCACAGCAGAGGAGAAAAACAACTACCTCTAAATTATGTTCTATCGGGATTAAAATTGATTTTAGAGGATCCAAAAATCAAAAAAATTGGTCATAATATCAAATTTGACCACTCACTTTTTAAAAAATATAATATCGAGCTTTCGCCAATCTATTTTGATACTATGATTGCTTCCTATTTATTGAATCCTAACATTCGAGCAGAAACTTTATCAAATTTAGCTTTTTCCGAATTAGGGATAGAGATGATTCCTATTACTGATTTTATTGGCACAGGGAAAGACCAAATTACTTTTAACCAAGTACAAACTAAAGACGCTACTATTTATTCTTGCGAAGATGCTGATATTACTTTTAGGCTTTTTAATCACTTAAAGCCAGAGCTTTTGAAGGAAAATTTTTGGAATCTCTTTAGCAAAATTGAAATACCTTTAATTTCGGTCCTGTCCAAGATGGAATTAGCCGGAGTTAAAGTTAATAAAGAATTTTTGAAGGAAATGTCAGTAGATTTAGAAAAAAAGGTTCAAAATTTGGAGACAAAAATTTACAAATTGGCAAGAACTAAGTTTAATATTAATTCTCCCCAACAGTTAAAAGAAATTCTTTTTGAAAAGTTAAAGTTAGCCGAGAAGATTGATAAAAAAGAATTGAAAAAGGTTAAATCTGGCGGTTATTCTACTGCTGCTACTGAATTAGAAAAGCTACGGGGAATTCATCCAGTAGTTGCTTTAATTTTTAATTATCGGGAACTAGTAAAACTTAAAACAACCTATGTTGATGCTCTCCCCAATCTTATTAACAAAACTTCCGGCCGGATTCATACTAGTTATAACCAAGCAATTACCACTACTGGCCGGTTGTCTTCATCTGATCCTAATCTTCAGAATATCCCAATTCGAACTGAGGTTGGTCGTGAGATTCGAAAAGCTTTTGTTGCCGGCCCGGAATACAAACTTCTTTCAGCTGATTACTCCCAAATTGAACTTCGAATTATTGCTCATATTTCCAAAGACAAACGGATGATTGAAGCTTTTCATAGCCGAGTTGATATTCATACCAAAACAGCCTCGGAAATTTATGATGTTAGTGTAGGTAAAGTAACTCCGGAAATGCGAAGAGCTATGAAAGCTGTCAACTTTGGGGTAATTTACGGAATGAGTCCCCATGGTTTAGCCGAAGCAACAGGAATGAGTCGGGAAGAAGCCAAGGTCTTTATTGATAAATATTATGAGCTTCATCCGGGAGTTGCCCGTTATGTTGAAGAAATTAAAGAAGTGGCTCGCTCGATTGGTTATGTTGAGACCTTATTTGGCAGAAAAAGACCTTTACCAGAAATTAACTCCGCGAACCATATTATTAGGGCGGCCGCTGAGCGGATGGCCATTAATATGCCGATTCAGGGGACGGCGGCTGATTTAATGAAGCTTGCTATGATAGAGATAGATAAAGAACTTTCAGAAATTTCTTCTGATTCTAAAATGCTTTTACAAGTCCACGATGAATTGGTTTTTGAAGTTCCCAAAAAAGATGTGAAAAAAGTTTCTAAATTTGTCGAAGAAATTATGGAAAATATTCATAAATTAGATGTTCCGATAAAAGTAGAAATTGGTGTGGGAGATAATTGGGGAGAAACAAAATGAAAAAGGAGTTAGAGTTTTTGGCCTGGGTTTGTTTGGTTAGATTTTGGGAGTAAAGTTGTGCGACATTGTTAATTTAAAAATTAATACAACTAAAACATCACAAAAAGTAACAATTTTTAATTTTGGTATTTTTGTTTTTGAAAAGATACTTATTGTAGTTTATATAAATTATTAGTAAATAGGTTAGAAAAAATTTTATTAGATTGTAATCTTTTAACATCAGATAGGTTTTGATAATGGCAACAATATTATAAGTTTTAGTAGATTTAGATTTACAGATCTATAACAGAAAAACAATAAAATTTTTTAAAGATATGGACAGAGATGGAGGAATATAGAACTCTAAGTAGAAAAAGACATAATAAAGATTTTATGAATAGTTACCTTGATTGTAGCTATTGTTTTTAAATGGACAGAACTCAGACTTTTATAGTTACTTGATAATATAGTTGACGCACATTACCCGTAGGTGTTAACATAATATTAGTTAACAATATTCCACAAAAGTTAACAACTATTTTATTTGAGGAACTATGTCTAGACTGAGTCCAGAACAAAGAAAAGAGTTAGTAAAAAGAGTCTTAGAAAAAGGCGATTCAGTT
>CAYFWR010000037.1:5323-7068 GCA_964346865.1 uncultured Candidatus Saccharibacteria bacterium | reverse complement strand
TTTTTTCCACCACCACCGGAACCAAAACCTGGTTTTTAGTATCTTTTTTGTCCATATAACCTCCTTTATTAAATTCCAACTTTCAATCTTCAAAATTCAAAAAATTTATTTTGGTTATTGAAATTTCGACTATTGATACTTATTTGTAATTTGATACTTGTGATTTGGAATTTAAACATTGATTAGGTTAATTAGAAATTAGTCATTCCTGAGCATATTCAATTAACTTGTCCATAGTCTTTCTAGCCACAATCACTCCTTCAATATCCTTTTTTACTTCATTTGACTCCGCTTTCTTTTTAAATTCTTCTCTATCTCCGGTATAAGTCTCCAAAATCCGAGAAATTTCTTCTTTGATTTCTTTTTCTTTAGCTTCAATCTTTTCTAACTCAGCAATTTTTCTTAAAACTAACCCAATTTTTACTCGACGTTCCGATTCTCCGCGTAACTCCAATTTTACCTCATCTAAGCTTTTTTTCAAGTGCTCAAGATATCTTTCTAAAGTTAAACCAGATCTTTCTAAATTATTTTTTAAATTCTCAATTTCCCTTTCGACCTCACTTTGAATCAAGGACTCAGGAACTTCTACTTCTGTTTTTTCAAGAATCTTACTTAAAATTTCTTCTTCCATTTTTCTTTTGGCTTCAGCTTCTTTTTTCTCTTTAATGCTGATATTTAACTCTTTTTTGAGTTCGGCTAAATTCTTTTTTCCTAAAGCCTTAGCAAAATTATCATCCAAAGTCGGTAAATCAACCTGGCAAACTTGTTTCATTTTTACCTCAAATTTAGCCTTTTTGCCGGCCAAATTTTTCTGGGCAAAATCCTTGGGGAAAGTAATTTCAAACTTTTTTTGGTCATCCTTTTTTAAACCAACAAGGTTTTCCTCGAAACCAGGGATAAACATTTTTTCGCCAATAACTAATGGTTGATTTTGGCTTTTACCTCCTTCTAGTGGCGCTCCACCTAAAAATCCTTCGAAATCAACTTCAACCTTATCTCCTTTCCCCGCGGGACGATCAACTTCTTTTACTTTAGCACTTCTTTTTCTTAGATCACTTAAAACTGTTTCAGTATCTTCTTTTTTAACTTCGAATTTTGGCTTTTTTACTTCTATTCTTTTATAATCCGCTATTTTTACTTCCGGCAAAATCTCGACTTCGGCCTCATAAGTAAGGATATCACTAGGTACAAATTTGATTAATTTAATTTGGGGTGGGCCTAAAGGAACTAGTTTGTTCTCGGAAATAGCAGCAAAATAAGATTGAGACACTGCTATTTCTAAAATCTCCTGCTGATAGCGAGCATTACCAACTTCCTTTTCAATCAAATTTAGCGGCGCTTTGCCGGTCCGAAATCCTTTAACCGCAACTTCTTTTTGAAGTTTTTCTCCGGCAAGTTTAACATACTTACCAAGCTCCTCCTTGGAAACCTCGATTAAAAGTTTTATTCTGCTTTTGGGAAGTTTATCTATATCTACTTTCATATGAACTGTTAGACACTTTTGTTGTATTTAAAATTTCTAATTGCTCTAATTTCTAATTAATGTCCAATTTTAAAATGTCTAAAAATATTTTGGTCATTTTGACATTAGGAATTGGGATTTTATTAGGTCAATTAGGCATTTTTTTTAACTTTTTACTTTTAACTCTAATTTGAACTTTTAACTTATAGATATTCCTCCAGCTTCTTCTCCAAAACCTCTGCCTGTTGGACTCCAATCAACGATTCTTTAGGTTCCCCTTCTT
>CAYFWR010000037.1:0-5223 GCA_964346865.1 uncultured Candidatus Saccharibacteria bacterium | reverse complement strand
TCCAAAACCTCTGCCTGTTGGACTCCAATCAACGATTCTTTAGGTTCCCCTTCTTTAAAAATTATAAGCGTCGGAATACTCATCACCCTATACTGAACAGCTAATTTTTGATTTTCATCAATATCAACCTTTAAAAACTTAACTTTCCCTTCAAATTTTTTGGAAACTTCTTCAAAAATCGGCCCCATAACTTGACAAGGACTACACCAAGCCGCCCAAAAATCAACAATTGCCGGAATCTCCGACTTGAAAACTTCTTTCTCAAAATCTTTCTCGGTAATTTCTTTGGCCAATTTATTCCTCCTTAATTTTGAACTTCCTTATTATATAAAGAAAGTTCTTTTTCATCAATGGTTAAAATAGATAAAAAGAGCCCTCGCAAAAATCAACGAGGGCTTCTGCCTAAATAGTTAACTTTTACCGGACGGACACCAACTTAAGGATTCGCTTGGAGATGATTTCATAATTCAGAGCTCCAAAGACACCCCCGACCAAACCGCCAACAAGAGCGCTCCCAACAAAGTAGCCAACCAAGACCCCGATGGCAGCATCGAGCATGCACAAAAGCCTTAATTCAGAATGAATCTGAATCAGAACCGTCTTGATAAACAATCCAAACAGCCTAAGTCTCTTGACAGCCCCAGGGACAAGATGTGGCCCATACTTAACAACTACTCGGATCGACCCCACAACGAAACGATACAACCAGTAAAGAGGCCAATAAGTCAACATTATGACCGGATTTTTAGAGAGGATACTCTTTTTGAGTTCAATGGGGTTCTTCTGAAAAAAATCTTTCTCATCCTCCCCAAAATAATGGATCAATCTCATAAACAAAATATAAGCGGCAAGAGACACAAGACTGATATAGAAAAAGGTGGAGTAATAAAACCAATTCTTTTCCATCGTCAAAGTTGTGTCCCCCGCTAAGGATGCCAAATATACACAAAACACAACTACCACTCCGAACCCTAAGATGAAACAAGTAATGCCATTAAGGATACTGGTTGACTGCCAAAACCTTAGAACAACCTTCTCTTTGCCAGGTCGATAGCCAATCGTCTCCACCCAGGCGGTCCGAATCGCCTTCAGAACCTCTCTAAACTCGTACGCCAAATACCCCACAATCCCGCCTACCATAACCCCAACCCACCAAAAATAGGGTTCGAGCTGGAGCGCCACCAAAGTGCCGATAAAGGCGCCCAAAAAACATGCCACAAAAATTTTCAAAGTCCTATTCATTCCAAATCCCCCCTGACTTATTTGGATCAAACCTTTTGGCTTGACACAAAAAGATTATGTTAAATCTTCCCAAATGTCAAACATAAGAGAAATAAAAGATTTTAACTGATTAAAGTTTTTGGAATAAATTCTTCTCTTAATTTCTATAAAAATGATCCCTTGAGAAGCTTTGTAATTTTTTAAAGCTTTCACAAGGGACCAATGTTATTACTCTTTCTCCATACACCATTTATATGCATTTTGAAAGAGTTGTAGCCAAGGACTGGCTTTTAAGTCTTCCCATTCCTGGGGTAACCATGGCCATTGCCACAAAAGGAATGTCCGTTCTGGATGTGGCATCATAGCCAGATGTCTGCCATTAGGCGAGCAAAGCGCCGTAATTCCTTCTGGACTACCGTTGGGATTAAATGGATAGACGGTAGTGGGGAAGTTATTTCTATTGACAAAACACAAAGGTGCTAATCTCTTTTCTAGAATATTCCCTAACATTTCATCGCTAGACACATAGAGTCTCCCCTCACCATGAGCCACCCATACCCCTAAAACTGAGTTTGCCATTCCATGTAACATAATTGCTGGACTCGGCATAATCTTAACTGTAGTAAACCTAGACTCGAAGCGCTCAGACTCATTGCGGATAAACCGAGGTTGTTTTTCTCCAGGTAGATCAGACCAGGGAACCCATCCTAAAAGAGCCATAAGTTGACAGCCATTACAAACTCCAAGCGAAAAGGTATCGGGTCGCTGGTAGAATTGAGTAAATTGCTGAGCAACTTGCTTATTGAAACGAATTACTCCAGCCCAACCCTTACCAGCATCTAAAACATCTGCAAACGAAAAACCACCAACAAAGGCAACTCCGCGAAAATCATCCAGATTGACTCGGCCAGACAAAAGATCACCCGTAGTCACATCATGGGGCTCAAAACCGGCTAACCAGAAAGCTGAGGCCATTTCCCGATCGCCATTACTTCCTTGCTCTCGTAAAATTGCTACTTTGGGTTTAGAAGATGACTGCAAAATATTTTTGGAGGTTGGTTTTGGATTAAAAGTTAGTTTATATGGAGGTGAACTAACTAGTCGAGAATTTACTTTCGTTTCTTCTTTTACACATTTAGGATTGGCTTGGAGCTTGTCAATCTCTGTGCTAGTTCTTTCCCAAACTTGACGCAATTCTGTCATTTTGGCTTCCAAAACTTTTTTCTTGTTGCATTTTATAGTAATTAATCCGTCCGGCTGTCCAACCTTTCCGATATCCTGAACTGGAATTTTCTGATCTTTTAAAAATTCAAGAATATCTTTAGATTTCTCACACTCAAGAACTAGGCCTAATTCTTCATTAAATAAGGTTTTGACCGGATTGTCCTTATTTTTCAGATCTACCTTTAAACCAACATTACCAGCAAAAGCCATTTCTAATAAAGTAACAATTAAACCACCGTCGCTTCTATCATGAACCGAAAGAACCAATCCTTGTTTAATTAATTGCTGTATCGCTTCAAAAGTCCGCTTAAGTAAACCAACATCACTAACATCAGGACAATCATCTCCTACCTGCGCGTATACTTGAGCTAAGGCGGAACCTCCGAGGCGGTTTTTGCCACTTGATAAATCAATAAAGAGCAAATTATTACCCGGCTTTTTTAGATCACAATTAACCTTATAAGTAATATCCTTCATGGGTGCGTAGTTAGCAATAACTAACTCTCCTGGAGCTTTAACAATCTGCATATTGCCGTTAGGACCAAGAGTTTTAGCGGCCATAGAAAGACTGTCCTTACCACCATCAATGGCAATACCAAGTTCTGTCAAAATATCGCGCAAAGCACAAGCAGCGTCGTATAACCAAACTCCTTCCCCAGGCTGTTTAGCTGCTAGCATCCAATTAGCAGAACATTTAATATCAGTAAGGTTAGTTATTTTGGCACCAATCATATTAAGTAGCGCTTCAGCTACACTCATGTGGGCCATAGCTTGAGGCGAAATTAAACCCTTAATTGGTTGCTCTCCCAAACTTAAAGCTACACCGCTTAAACCAAAGTGACTTTGGGCACAGGCGGCAAAGTCAGACAAAGTTAGTTGATTGGGTCCCACGCACTGTTGCTGAGCAATAAGTCCGGTAACACTTCTATCAACTTTAGTTGTTAAAAATCTCTTCGAGCCTACCGATGGCAAACGCAGAACCAAATCTAATACCTCTCTGGCATTTACATTAGGAGGAAGTCGCAGAGGCTTTCGTTTAGGTATAATCCGTTGGAGCTTGAAAGTCTTAGGCGGAAGACCTCCAAGTACTTTATCAAGCGGCAAATTAACTGGGGTAGAACCATCATTCTCGTCGTGTAAAATAAGCCAGCCATCACCAGTAACTTGACCAACAATAGTACAAGGAATCCCCTCACGATCACAAATTTCTTTGATTTCTTCGAAGCGGTCTGGCCAAATAAGGATTGCATTTCGTTCTTGAGATTCGTTACCCCAATATTCCAGTACCGACAAGCTCTGGTCTCCTAAAGGTATAGCTCGCAAGTTAATTTTGGCGCCAGCCGGATCTGCAAGCTCAGGTAAGGCATTACAATCTCCTCCAGCTCCTAAATCATGGGAAGTAATAATAGGATTATCTTTTCCTAGCTCAATACAAGCCCGAAAAAGTCTGTTCATTCGCTGTTCCATCTGGGGGTCGCCGCGTTGAACCGCATCAAAATCTAAATCAAAAACATTATCACCTTGAATCATTGAACTGGCTGCTCCGCCTCCTAAACCAATCCGGTAAGCTGGACCTCCGACCTGAACCAAAAGCATTCCTTTTTGGGGTTTTCCTTTGGTTGTATGTTCGTTGTCAATCTGTCCCGCTCCTACTGTATACATAATCGGCTTGTACCAGCTTCGGTAACCGTCAGGAAGGTCTATTCCAAAACTCCGAGTAAACCCATAAACAACTGGCTCACCAAAACAGTTTCCATAATCACTAGCCCCATTACTAGCTTGAATTAGTATTTCGAGTGGTGAAGCCAAATTATCAGGATGTGACCAACCATCTTTTTCCCAAGAAAGATCATAGCCATTAATATGAAGATTTCCTACACAGTAGGCTGCTCCCCCAGCTACAACTAACCCTCCTCTGCCGACTACTTGGTTGTCACGAATCCGTCCTCCTGTTCCAGTTGCTGCTCCAGGATATGGAGCTACTCCGGAAGGAAAATTATGAGTTTCAGCGGTTAAAGTAGGATGATAGAAGCAGTTTTTGGAGGAAAAAGCGCTAGGGTTCCCAGGCTTTAAAGGTATAATAGTTTTGATCTTTTCCCCGTAAATCGCCGAGCTATCATCACAGAAAGCAATAAGAGAATTTCCTTTATTTTTTATCCAAGGAGTTTTTATAATCTCTATAAGGCTTTTATGAATTGACCTTCCGTCTATAACTAATTTTCCTTTGAAAAAGTGGTGTCGAGAATGCTCGGAGTTAGCCTGAGCAAGTTGAAATAACTCCACATCTTTAGGATTACGCTTTAAGATATTAACAAACAAATCAAAAATCATAGAAATATCTTGATCATCCCAACCAAAACCCATTTTTTTATTAATTTCCCATAAAGCATCGTGTCCTTTTTCTATAAGTGGGATAACTCTTGTCGGTTCGGGTTTTAGGCCAGTGTCAAAGCTTTTTAAAGGCTCTTGATATACCATTTGGGTCATCCGATCAAAAAGCGGAGTAAGAAAGACCCCTTTCTGTTTGGCTGATAGTTTGACCGGCAAACCAAAACGCGTCGACCTCTCTATTCGCACTATCTTATCTAAACCGCAACCATGACAAATAGAAACTGCTGTACTAGACCAGGCTGTCTCAAAATTCAGACGAGGCCCAACCTCTAATATCGTCGGATTGCCAGACAGAAAAGTTTGACTTCCGAAACTGGATTGCTCGAAAGTCTCAGCCAAAAGCCACTTAAGTTTAAGTCTTTCGTTTTGGGTTAGTTTTTTGGTTGT
>CAYFWR010000036.1:6083-7601 GCA_964346865.1 uncultured Candidatus Saccharibacteria bacterium | reverse complement strand
TGAAAACAAGCGACAGCCAAGGTTAAAGCGTGGGGATCGGCATTTCCGATATCTTCGGAAGCAAAAATTACCATTCGCCGGACGATAAATAAAGGATCTTCGCCGGCTTCAATCATTCGAGCCAGCCAATAAAGGGCGGCATCGGGGTCAGAGCCTCTCATTGATTTAATAAAAGCCGAAATAACATTATAATGCTCCTCTGCGGTCTTATCGTAAGCTAAAGATTTATGCTGAAGCGATTCTCGGGCGATCTCAGGCGTTATTGTAATAGTTCCCGACCTTTTGGACTTGAAAGTAGTTACGGCGATTTCTAAGGCGTTTAAGGCAATTCTGGCATCACCGTTAGAGAAATCAGCCAAAACATCTAAAGCTTTGGGATCGACTTTGGCTTTATATTTCCCCAATCCCTTTTCTTTATCAGTTAAAGCTCTTTTTAAAATAATCTTAAGATCATCAGGAGTTAGTTGGTTTAAAATAAAGACTTTTGATCGAGAAAGTAAAGGCGAAATTACTTCAAAAGAGGGATTTTCTGTTGTGGCGCCAATCAAGATAATAGTTCCTTTTTCTACGTGAGGCAAAAAAGCATCTTGTTGAGCTTTGTTAAAGCGATGAATTTCATCAATAAAAAGGATAGTTTTTTGATTGTAAGCTTTTAGTCTTTCGCCTGCTTCGGCAACCACTTTTTTAACATCGGCAATCCCCGAAGTAACAGCGGAAAATTGAACAAAGTGAGATTTGGTTATATTAGCAATAATTCTTGCTAAAGTAGTTTTCCCACTTCCTGGCGGACCCCAAAGAATAATTGAAAAAAGCTGATCTGACTCAATTAATTTTCTTAAAAGTTTTCCTTCTTCTAAAATATGCTTTTGACCAACAAAGTCTTCTAATTTTTCTGGCCGAATCCGATCAGCTAAAGGTCTGGTAGTCATAAAAAATCCTCCTAAATAAATTTTAGAAGGTTTCTCCCAATAAATCTATCTTAAGAGTTTTGTAAACTTAGAGCTTCTTTATTAAGCTTTTGGTTTTTCGAGTCGCTTACTAAAAATAAAGATATAAAGAATTTCCAGAATAGCTAAGGTGTTAACTACAAGCAAAACAATAAACCACCACTTGTCGCCCAGCCGAGCTGATTTCCAGAGCGCCCAAGCCTTCCAAGGTATAACCCAAAGAACAATTAATGAAAGAATCCACAAATTTTGTTTTAAAAATTGTTCCATATTATTTCCTAAGTTAATTATAGAAGACTTAGAGAAATAAGTCTATTTTAAGAGATTTGTAGTATGTTTTTTAATCTACAGATTTATCTTTTTCTTTTTTAATATAAAACCATTCACAGGGAGCTGTTTTGTAGCCTATTTCTAACTCAATCCTTTTTAAGAGTTTATTCTTGGTTTCATTAAATATTTCTTCGTCAAAGTAACCTTTCCCCTGAGTTTGAGTTTTATTTTTCCACTCTTTTATTAAAAGATAAAATTTAGTTAAAATTTCAAATTGTTCTAAAAAATCAGAGTCAGTTTT
>CAYFWR010000036.1:3565-5983 GCA_964346865.1 uncultured Candidatus Saccharibacteria bacterium | reverse complement strand
AAAGATAAAATTTAGTTAAAATTTCAAATTGTTCTAAAAAATCAGAGTCAGTTTTCTTAAGTAATCTTTTATATTTAAGTAGCTTTGGCTTGAAAGGAGGTGTATCAATTAGTTGCATAAAATTTAGACTATCAATTTTTATTTTTTGGGGAAAGGTTTTTAGGCGTCTTTCAATAGCTTCTGAGGCGATGGTCTCACAATAAATAACTCCTATAAAAAACAAAAAAGTCCTGGCGGTCTCTATTTTTTCAAAGAGTTCAATTAATTCGGATTTTGAAAGATTGGTTCTTTTTAAATTAAGATCAGTATATTCAATTATATTTTTGTAGCGCCAATACATTTCTGAGAGAATCCGATCGATTTCATCTACATTAAAAAGATAGGTATTTAAAAGAAGTTTGATTCCTAAATCATTTGTAATTTTTACCCTCATTTTTGTTTTTTAGATCTTGAGCAGCAAAAATTTGATAGTCGATAACAAATTTTTGCTGCTCTTTCCGACTGTTAGTAGAAATGAAGCAGTTTGTGATTAATGATTCCATAATGGGGATCATTTACAAAATCCTCGATAGTATCATCGGGACCGTCAATAGTTTTATATCCTTCGATTAGACTAACCCAGAGCTCGATCCCTTCAAGGTTCCCTATCCTCTGGGTAAACGAGCCATCAACCCACGCACTTTTTACAGTAAAAATAATGGGTTCAATAAGCCCGCTATGGGTTATTACGATAGTGGAACTATAATATAGACTGTATTCCTTAAGGTAATCTATTATTTCCTTAGATTTTTCCCGGAGGATCTCGATTATATCTTGAGGAAGATGAAGAATAGCTTCAGTGTAAGTGATCTTATTCTTGTTCATAATTTCTACTGTCTTGTCAAAAAGGTAGTAGTCGAGGTCTTTAGGAATAGCAAAAAGATCATTAAATCTTGGTTTGCTGTCATTCCCTCCAATAGCCTGAGCTGTTTGCAAAGCTTGTTTTACTGGAGAGGTTACAATCTCAAAATCATCACCAAACTCTTTCCTTAGTTCTTCTCCCAATCTTTCGGCATCTTCCTTTCCCCCTCGGGTGATATCACCATTATTATTTGCTCTAGCATGCCTTCTTATCTGAATAGTTTTGACCAAGAAACTCGCCCCCTTTTAAGCCGAAAATCAGATTTATATTTTTTGTCAAGATTTCATATTGCTAACAGTCGCATAGAGGTTATCATAAAAAAATCCCTTTGTCAAGGGGAAAAACGTACTTTCAGTTGTGCGACACGACTTTTATTTTTTACCTAAGCCAAAAAAGTCCGATTTTTTGATTGTACTTTTTTAAGATATTAATCAAAAAGAGATAAGTTTTTATTCCACGAAGGTGAAAAAAATTAGCGACCCTTTTAGGAGTTGTCTGTCGTAGATAGAGATATCCCTACTCGGGTCGCTTTGGGCCTCCCTCGTTAGGCATTAGAGGCCCAAACTTTAAGCGGTTAAACTGCTGAGTTTTTAGTAGAGGTTAGGTGAGGTGTAAAATATGAGAAACCCTCCCTCTACTACCTGTTTCTCTCTGAAAGTCAAATTCTATATTCTCTTTCCTGAAATGCAAGACCTTCCCCAACCTTCTTTCTTTATCCTACCTCTTTAATCCTCCAGATAAAGAAGAAGTTAGGAAGTTTTTGTGAAGAGACGGTGACGATCGGTCACCATACCTTCACAATCTAAGAAGTTTAGTGGAGATACGAGATTGTCCGATCGGACCAGTTTTGCCTATTTCCTCATCCTGCAAAGGATAATTTATAGACACTGCTTTTTTATTCTCGTATCTCCACAAGGACATGAGAGAACTTCAAGAAAGCCCATTGGTCGTGGCAGTTTGATCTCTTTCATGCCCTAAATGAAAATTTGTGGAGCAGAAGATGTGCAGTGAGTTTTAGAGAAAGAAGAAGAGCTGACTTTTTCTCCTGCCCCACAAATTTAAAATCTTTTGGCTGGAGAGGAGGGATTTGAACCCATCTTTTCCTGGATATTACATCCGGGCGTTCTAGCCATATCTGAACTACTCTCCAGAACCAAAACTAGAAATTCTTTGACGGAACCGGCGGGATTTGAACCAGCGACCTCTTCGGCAGAATCTTAGATGCCGAAGCGCTCTACCGACTGAGCTACAGCTCCATCAAAAGTTTTTGAATCTATTTGGAGCTAAGGACGGGACTCGAACCCGTGGCCCCCATTTAGAAGATTTTTATCTAATCGAAGTGCACCTCGAGTTAAATAGGACCCTTCTAGATACCTCCCAAAGAGAGAAACCTATTAGGCCTGGTGTGCTCTACCAGCTGAGCTACAGCGCCCAACCAAAATTTTGATTCTATTTAGAGTAGTTGTCAAGGAATAGCAAAAATTTTATCAAAAAACCTTTTATGTTGTCAAGAGTTT
>CAYFWR010000036.1:1762-3465 GCA_964346865.1 uncultured Candidatus Saccharibacteria bacterium | reverse complement strand
TTGTCAAGGAATAGCAAAAATTTTATCAAAAAACCTTTTATGTTGTCAAGAGTTTTATAAGCTTTAGAACTTTCATAAACTTAACTTTTTTTATTCTTCTCGACAAATTCTGTGGATTTCTTAAGTTCTTCTGTGGAAATCTTTTATTCCTAAATTTTTCCCCAATTTTCAGGATCTTCTTTCCAGGCAAGGACTAACTTTTTTTCACCTTGCTTTAAATATCCCTTATCTACAGCAACTTTAACTAAAGTTGAAAAGTTTGTTAAAGGGAAAGCTTTAACTTTTAAATCTTTAAAGTTGATCTTCGATTTTTCTAATTCATATGTAAATATTGAAATCTGATGATCAAGAATACCCCCACCTAATCTAATTGCATGAATACTACTAACAGAACTTCCTCCTGTACTTACCAAATCTTCAATTAAAATAATCTTTTGACCTTTTTTCAGTTTTCCCTCAATAAGATTTTCTTTTCCGTGATCTTTTTTCTCTTTTCTAGCGTAAATTAATGGTTTATCTAATTTTTCAGCTAACCAAGCAGCATGAGGAATTCCCGAAGTGGCGACGCCAGCGATAACGTCTATCATATCCCTACTAATTTCTTCTTCAATTAATTTTTCCATTTCTTCTATCACTATTCTTCTTTCTTTAGGGTGACTCATAATAAGACGACAGTCAGTATAAATAGGGGCCAATATTCCAGAGACCCAACGGTAAGGCTTTTTTGCGTTTAGACTCACCGCTTTTATATTAAGTAATATTTCGGCAATTTTTTCTTCTGTAGTCATATTTCTTAGTTTAAATTAAAACTTTTTCTTCTATATCTATCTTTCCTAAAACAAGGGACAAAAGTGCCATTCTTACGAAAAGACCATTTTCTACTTGATCAAAATATTTTGCTCGTGGGTCGCAATCAACATCAGTCGAAATTTCATTTATTCTTGGTAGGGGATGCATTACTATCATTCCGTTTTTAGCTTTTTCTAAAAGTTTTTTGTTTAGAATAAAGGAATCTTTCAGTTTTTCATAATCTTTTTCGTTTTCAAATCTTTCTTTTTGGACTCGTGTCATATACAAAACGTCAAGATCTCCTAAATTACATTCTAAATTGTCTGTTTCAGTATACTTTATTTTCTTTTCTTTTAGAATTTCAAGATATTCTTTTGGCATTTTAAGCTCTTTTGGGGAAATAAAACAAAACTCTAAGTTTTCATAATTAGATAAAAGTTTTACGAGAGAATGGACTGTTCTACCATATTTTAAATCACCTACCATTGAAATTTTCAAGCCACTAACTCTTCTTTTTTCTTTTTTGATAGTATAAAAATCAAGTAGGGCCTGAGTTGGATGCTCACCTGGGCCGTCACCAGCATTGATTACAGGAATTTTTGTACAACGAGCGGCAATTTTTGCTGATCCCTTTTGGGGATGACGAATAACAATAATGTCGGCATATTTTTCAATCGTCTTTATAGTGTCTTTAAGAGTTTCTCCTTTTGCCATTGAAGAATAAATGGCGTCTGTGGTTGCAATAACTTTTCCTCCAAGTCGGTGTATTGCTGATTCGAAAGAGAACCTAGTTCTGGTTGAAGGTTCAAAAAAAAGAGAAGCCATAATCTTACCTTTTAAAATATCTAACTCCTCTTTTTCGCGGGATTTTTTCTCCATTATCAGAGAAATCTGATAAATAGCCTCCAAACTCT
>CAYFWR010000036.1:0-1662 GCA_964346865.1 uncultured Candidatus Saccharibacteria bacterium | reverse complement strand
CTTTAAGATTGATCTTGAAAATTTTAGCAGGATTTATAGATATAAGTTCTACTAATCTGTTTAAAGACAATTTTTGTTCATTAACTGCGTTTAAAAGTAATGGTAAAGTAGTTTCTATTCCTGGAATTCCTGAAGGCGCCTGCCAATAGTCTTGGTTTTTTTCTTTTGGTAAATGAGGGGCGTGATCACTGCCGACAGTATCAATAATTCCTTCGTTTAAAGCTTCCCAAAGAGCTTCTATATCCTTTTTACTTCTAAGTGGTGGATTTACTTTGACAAAATTTCCCCATTTCTTGTAAGCCGAATTATCTAAAAATAAATGATGGGGGGTTACTTCGGCATAGACCTTAAATCCTTCTTTTTTTGCCTTCTTAATTAGATTTATTTCATCTTTAGTAGAAATATGGCAAAAATATATTAAATGGTTTGTCTTTCTTGCTAAATTTAGGAGTTTTTCGACGGCGCTTGCGGCTGCGTCCGGACTTCTAATTAAAGAATGAATTTTGGGATCATTTTTACCTTTGTATTTTTTGATATTTTTTTGAATCATCTCTTCATCTTCGGCGTGAACAGTAATAATTTTTGTAGTTGATCTCATCAATTTTTCTAATATTTCAAGGTTATTTAAAAGAAGATCTCCAGTTGAAGATCCAAAATAAACTTTAATTGATGAAATTTTATTTTCTACTTTTTGGATTTCTTTAAGATTATCGTTTGTAGCTCCAAAATGAAAGCCAAAATTTATAGGTAGATTTTTTGTTTGTTTTATCTTCCAGCCTAATTCTTTCTCAATAGTAGTTGGTGGGTTGGTATTGGGCATATCAAGAACGCAACTGATTCCCCCAGCTAAGGCAGAGATAGAACCGCTTTTAAAATCTTCTTTATATTCTGCTCCCGGAGTTCGGAAATGAACATGAGGATCGATGATTCCAGGGAGCGATACAATTTTAGACATTTCTATGTTTATTTATCTCATCTCTGAGTTCTTTAGCCTTTATCCTAGCTGCTTTGGCAAAATCTGGGCCACTCGAAGCATAGATAATTCCTCGAGCGGAGTTGATAATTACTCCTTTACTATCTTTTCTTACCCCGGCTTTTATAGTCTTTTCAACGTCTCCTCCCTGAGCGCCAATACCAGGGATAAGAAAAACTGAGTTAGGAGCTATCCTCCTTGCTTCTTTGAGTTCTTCAGGGCAGGTTGCTCCTACTACAAAACCGACATTACCGTGTTCATCTAATTCTAAACATTTTTCAATTACGTGTTTATATAATGGTTTGTTGTTAAAAATTAGGTCTTGAAAATCTCTTGCTCCTGGGTTTGAAGTTCGAGCGATTATAAATACTCCATTATCTTGGTAATCAAGAAATGGCGTCATGCTATCACTTCCCATATAAGGATTAATTGTTATGGCACCAGATTTATAGAAGCCAAAAATAGCTTTTGCGTGGGCCGCAGCAGTATTCCCGATATCGTTTCTTTTGGCATCAATTATCACTGGGATACCCAAAGAATAAAGATATGCTACAGTTTTTTTGAGAGGATTGAGTCCTTTATCTATTCCTAAAGCTTCATAAAAAGCAATATTTGGTTTATAGCAGCAGACCAAATCTTTTGTAGCATCAATAATTTCTTTATTAAAATAAAATACCGGATCTTCTTTG
>CAYFWR010000035.1:0-7762 GCA_964346865.1 uncultured Candidatus Saccharibacteria bacterium | reverse complement strand
TTCTTCCCTAAATCCGGTTCCTGCAGGAATTAAGCGGCCAATGATAACATTTTCTTTTAATCCCTTGAGACGATCAACTATCCCTTTAGTAGCAGCATTAGTTAATACCCGTGAAGTCTCTTGGAAAGAAGCTGCTGAAAGAAAGCTGTCGGTTGTAAGGGCAACTTTAGAAATTGGTAAAATTAATCTTTCAGTAGTTGCTAGCTTACCTCTTTTTGTTTTGACCCTTTTATTCTCTTCTTCTACTCTTGATTTGGAAACAATCTCACCAGAGATAAAGGGAGTATCCCCGGGATCATCCACTCGACATCGAGAAAACATTTGTCTGATAATAATTTCGATATGTTTGTCATTAATAGTCTGTCCTTGAGAAGCATAGATTTTTTGAACCTCAGAGATAATGTATCTTTGAACCGCTTCTTCACCTAAAAACTTAAGGGCTTCCTGAAGATTCCAAGAACCATCAGTCAGCTGCTGACCAACCATTGTTTCTTCTCCATCTTTTACCCTTAGAGTTACCCGCTGTTCTACTTCATATTCTTTAAAATTCTTTTCTCTTAAAATAGAAATTTTTCTAGGCTCAATCTTTTTGATGTGTCCGCTAAAACGAGCCCGAACCGGTCTTTTCCTCTTAGCTACTGCTAAAGTATCGCGAAGAGAAACTTTATCTCCCTCCGAAACTAAAATCTCATATTTAGCTCCTATTTCATATTCATCAACAATAGATTCTTTGGAAGTAACTTTAATAATTTTCTTATTCTCTTTTGTTTTAATCTTAATAATCCCAGCGATCTCAGAAAGAACAGCCTGTCCTTTTGGAGTTCTAGCTTCAAACAATTCTTCTACTCGAGGCAACCCTTGAGTAATATCAACTCCGGCAATCCCCCCAGCATGAAAAGTCTTCATTGTAAGTTGGGTTCCTGGCTCTCCAATACTCTGAGCTGCAATAATTCCTACTGCTTCGCCTTTCTTTATCAATCCACCTCGACCTAAATCTAGACCATAACATTTAGTGCAAATCCCCCAGATAGACTTACATTTCAAAATAGAACGAATCTTCACAAAAGAAACACTGGCGGAGTCTATCTTTTCAGAGTCCTTTTTGGTAATTACTTGTCCTTTGGGAACAATTATCTCTCCACTTTTTTCGTCAGCTACCGCCTCTACGGTTACCCTTCCTGTAATCCTCGATTGAAAATCTTCTTCGATCCCAGTTGTCTCTTCCTTAGAAATAACCAAACCCTCAGTATCATTACAGTCATCATATGAAACAACTATATCTTGAGCGACATCAACTAATCTCCGGGTTAGATATCCTGAATCTGAGGTTCTTAAAGCGGTATCCGAAAGTCCTTTTCTGGCTCCATGAGTAGAGATAAAGTATTCAAGAATAGAAAGCCCTTCTTTATAAGAAGCTTTAACTGGAAGTTCGATAATTTCTCCGGTTGGACTGCTGACCAAACCTTTCATTCCACCTAATTGGGTAACCTGACTAATATCCCCCCGGGCACCAGAATCGATCATCATGGCAATTGGTTTTCTTCGATCCATTCCTTTCTCCATTGCGGCTTGAACCTTAACTTTAACCTCGTGCCAAAGTTCAACCGTCTTGCCGTACCTCTCTTCCTCAGTAATAAGCCCTTTATTATATTGAGAAGCAATTTCAACAACTTTCTTTTTTGCCTCTTCTAAAATATTTTTCTTTTCTTTTGGTAGCTCAATATCATCAATGGAAATAGAACTTGCTGATCTAGTTGAAAATCTAAATCCGATATCTTTAATTTCATCAACAATCTTAGCAGTAACTGCGGACCCATAAATATCGAAAATTGTAGCAACAACTTTCTTTAAAGATGAATCGGTCATAACTTCATTTATATACTCAAAGTCATCTGGAAGAATTCTGTTTAAAAATGCTCTACCAACGGTAGTCTCTAAAAGTTTGTCCCCAATATTAATCTTTATCTTAGCTTGAAGGTCGACATAACCTAAAGAATAAGCATAAATTGCTTCGTCTATGCTTGAAAAATATTTTCCTTCTCCCTTAGCTCCTGGAGTTTCTAAAGTTAGCCAATAACAACCAAAAACCATATCAGTATCTGGTTGAACAATTGGCTCTCCAGCTGCTGGCTTAAGAAGATTTTGAGTTGAAAGCATAATTTCACGAGCCTCTTTTTGGGCCATCAAGGATAATGGTATATGAACTGCCATTTGGTCACCATCGAAATCAGCATTAAAAGCCCGGCAGACCAAAGGATGAATATGAATTGCTTTTCCTTCTATTAAAACTGGTTTAAAAGCTTGGATTCCTAAACGATGAAGAGTTGGGGCCCGATTTAAAAGAACATATTTGTCTTTAATCACTTCTTCTAAAGCATCCCAAACTTCAGTTTTTGCTCTTTCAATCATCCGACCAGCGCTTTTGACATTATGAGCATGTCCTTCAGAAATCAGCCGACTAATAACAAAAGGTTTAAAAAGTTCTAAAGCCATCATTTTGGGAATTCCACATTGGTCTAACTTAAGATAAGGCCCGACTACAATCACTGACCTTCCAGAATAGTCAACTCTTTTTCCTAAGAGATTTTGTCGGAAACGACCTTGTTTCCCTTTCAGCATATCAGCCAAAGATCTTAACTTCCGACGCCCTGCAGTCGGCTGAGTAGTCTTTTCTCTCCGAGCGCTATTGTCAATTAAAGAGTCAACTGCTTCCTGAAGCATTCTCTTTTCATTGCGACAAATAACCTCAGGAGCTTCCATCTCTAAAAGTCTTCTTAGACGATTATTGCGATTAATTACTCTTCGATAAAGATCATTCAAATCAGAGGCGGCAAAACGACCCCCATCAAGCTGAACCATTGGTCTGAGGTCTGGTGGAATAACTGGTAAAACTGTTAAAATCATCCATTCTGGCCGAAGTCCTGCCTGCTTTAGCCCTTCGGCTAACTTTAATCGCCGGAGAGCTTTCTTTTTTCTCTGTCCAATTGAGCCTTTGGATTCAGCCTTTAATTCCGCGATGAGTTTATCTAAATCAATTCTAGAAAGAATGCTGTGGATTGCTTCTGCCCCGATACTAGCCTTAAAAATCTCTCCATACTTCGAGGTCAATTCTCGATATTTAACCTCAGAAATAGTTACTAATTCTTTTATTTCTTCAATTTCTGCCTTGGTGGTATTTTTAAAATTCTCTAAATCCTCTAATTCTTTTTGAGTCTCTTTTTGGATCAGACTAATTTTGCGGTCATAAGCATCTTTATTTTCCTTTTTTAACTTTTGGTTCCCTTTAATTTTAGTGGTTTCTTTCTTTAAAATATCTTCTTTTTTCTCTTTCCATTCTTTATCAACCTCAGAAAGTACTCTTTGTTTAGCTTCGCTGTTAACTTCAGTAATAATATAATTGGCAAAATAGATTATCCTTTCTAAATCTCGATTGCTAAGATTCAAAATAAGACCAATAGAACTAGGAGTCTTCACAAACCAAATATGAGAACACGGCACTGCCAACTTTATATGCCCCATTCTTTCTCTTCGAACAATCGAGCGAGTAACTTCAACTCCACACTTATCACAGACTACTCCTTTATAGCGAATTCTTTTGTACTTACCACAATAACACTCCCAATCGCGAGAAGGACCAAAAATTCTCTCACAGAAAAGCCCATCTTTTTCTGGCTTCTGGGTTCGATAATTAATAGTCTCGGGTTTGGTTACCTCACCATGAGACCAATTAATTATTTGTTCTGGTGAAGCTAAAGCTAATCTAACAACATTAAAAACATCTGTTTTGGTCTCTCTTGTCTGAGACTCATTTTGAGCTGATTTAGATTGTTTTTCTTTTTGATATAAAATCTTAGGACTCTCCATAGTTTTATAATTATATTATTTCTTAGAATCTTTTGGTTTCTTTTCTACCTCCTCTAGGACTTCAAACTCATCTTCTGTTTTTGGTTCAGAAATATCAATAGTAGGGACTTCTGGAGTTGGATTCTCGCCAACAATTAGTTTATTTGATTCCAGTTCTTCAATAGCTTTTTCGTAGCCTTTCTCAATAACTTTTTCCGCATCAATTTTTCTCTTCTGCGTCTTTTTTTCGTGAATTAAATCGATGGCTAAAGCCAAACTCTGCAGTTCTCTTACTAAAACATTAAATGATTCAGGAACTCGGGGTTCTTTGATTTCTTCATTCTTAATTATTGATTCGTAGGCTTTTGATCGCCCTACAACATCATCGGATTTAATCGTCAAGATCTCTTGTAGAGTGTGAGCTGCTCCATATCCTTCCAGAGCCCAAACTTCCATCTCTCCAAATCTCTGACCCCCCATTTGAGCTTTTCCTCCCAAGGGTTGTTGAGTAACCATAGCATAAGGACCAGTTGACCGAGCATGAATTTTATCCTCAACCAAGTGACAGAGCTTTAAAATATAGTTAACTCCAACTGTAGACTTTTGGTCAAATGGCTCACCAGTTTGTCCATTATATAATTGAATTTTTCCGTCTTCGGGAAGTTTGGCTTTTTTTAGTTCTTCTCTAATTTTTTCAACTGTCACTCCGTCAAAAACAGGAGAAGCTACTTTATACCCCAAAGTTTTAGCGGCCCAGCCTAAATGAGTCTCGAGAATTTGACCAATATTCATTCTAGAAACTACCCCTAAGGGATTTAAAATAATGTCAACTGGAGTTCCGTCAGCTAGATACGGCATATCTTCAGCTGGTAAAATTTTAGAGATTACTCCTTTATTGCCATGGCGTCCTGCCATTTTGTCCCCAATAGAAACTTTTCTCATCTGAGCTACATAAACTCTGATTTCTTGAATCACTCCTGGTGGAAGCTCATCTCCTTTTTCTCGGCTAAAAATCTTAACTTCTACTACTTTCCCATGTTCACCACTAGGCAGTCTAAGTGAGGTATCTTTAACGTCCCGGGCCTTTTCTCCAAAGATAGCTCGAAGTAGTCTTTCTTCGGCTGTCAGTTCTGTCTCTCCTTTGGGGGTAATTTTCCCTACTAAGATGTCGTTTGCTACTACCTCAGCTCCAATTCTAACAACTCCATCTTCATCTAAATCCCGAAGGGCCTCTTCTCCTACATTTGGAATATCTCTAGTAACTATCTCGGGTCCTAATTTAGTATCTCTTACTTGAGTAATAAATTCTTCGATATGAATTGAGGTAT
The DNA here is from genome assembly GCA_964346865.1 of uncultured Candidatus Saccharibacteria bacterium. Taxonomy (GTDB): domain Bacteria; phylum Patescibacteriota; class CPR2; order CAYFWR01; family CAYFWR01; genus CAYFWR01. Next base: position 2,591 of record CAYFWR010000035.1, on the reverse strand, counting down.
AAATATCCTCTTTCACTAATCTTTCAGAAATTATAACAGCATCTTCAAAATTAGCTCCACCCCAAGACATATAGCAGACTAAGATATTCCGACCTAAGGCTAATTCTCCTCCGTCTATTGCTGCTCCATCTACTAAAAGCTCTCCTTTTTTTACTTTTTGCCCTTTTACAACTTGCGGCTTCTGGTTAATACAGGTGTTAGCATTGGAGCCTTTAAATTTAATCAAATCATAAGTAACCTCTTCGCCTTTCTTATATTTAACTTTAACAGTATCACCAGTGACAGAAGTAACTACCCCGTCTGTCTCAGCTAAAATAACTTGACCAGAATCAGCGGCAACTTTAGTCTCAATTCCTGTCCCTATTTTTGGTGCTTCAGGACTTACTAAAGGCACTGCTTGCCGCTGCATATTAGCTCCCATGAGAGCTCTTTTAGCGTCATCATGCTCAATAAAGGGGATAAGTCCGGCGGCAACGCTAACGATTTGTTTTGAAGAAATATCCATATAATTTACCATTTCGGAACTCTCTTCATCGGCTTCTCCGCTTCTTCTTACTGAAATTCTATCTTCAATAAAATGACTTTTTGTGTCAATTGGAGCATTTGCCTCGGCAATAACTGCTTTTTCCTCCTCTGAAGCATCCAAATATTCTATTTTGTTAGTAACTGTAGATTTAATTGTAATGGTCTCTTTGTCTAATTGAGCTATTTTTTTAGCAATAGCTTCTGTAATCTCCTCACCATTTTTTATGATCTCTTTCCCGCTTTTGTCAGTAATAGTCTCTCTTATAATCTGATCTTTGGTCTTTTCAGGTTTGTTAGGAACTTCGTGAATTACCTTTCTATATGGAGTCTCGATAAATCCAAATTCATTAATACGGGCGTAACAGGCTAAAGAGTTAACCAAACCAATATTTGGTCCTTCTGGGGTTTCGATCGGACAAATTCGTCCATAGTGGGTCCGGTGAACATCTCGTACTTCAAACCCGGCTCTTTCTCTTGATAAACCTCCAGGCCCCATTGCCGAAAGTTTTCGTTTATTGGCTATCTCACTTAAAGGATTAGTTTGATCCATAAAATGAGAAAGCTGAGAAGAAGCAAAAAATTCTCTGACAGCAGCTACAATCGGCCGAACATTAATAAGTTGAGCTGGAGTAACGCTTTCTGGCTCAAAAATACTCATTCGATCCTTTATAATTCTTTCAACTCGGGTCAACCCAATTCGAAATCTATCTTGAATTAACTCTCCAATGGTTCTAACTCGACGATTACCTAAGTGATCAATATCATCTCCTTTACCTCCTTCATTATTAAGACGGATTATTTCTTTGATAACAGAAACTAAATCTTCTTTTCTTAAAATTCGATTTTCTTTGGTATTGGGAATATCCATCTCCAATCTTTTATTCATTTTATAGCGACCAACTCGAGAAAGATCATATTTTCTTAAGTCAAAAAACATTCCTTCAATTAAGGTTTTTGAATTTTCGGGGGTAGCAAGGTCTCCTGGTCGAATTCTCCGATAAACCTCCATAAAGGCGTCAGGAGTATTTTTAGTAGGATCTTTTTCAATTGTAGCCTTAATATAATCTCGTTCCGAATTGGTATTGACATCAGAAAAAAGTTTAATAAGTTCTTCGTCGCTTGGATAACCAAAAGCTCTAATTAGAGTTGTTACTGGAATTTTTCTTTTGCGATCAATTTTTACCCAGATAACATTATTTGAAGAGGTCTCAAATTCTAACCATGCTCCCCTTCGGGGAATAATTTTCCCTCCAAAAAGCTCCTGGCCAACAGCCAACTCTTTTGTAAAAAAAGCTCCTGGCGACCGAATTAGCTGCGAAACAACCACCCTTTCAACACCATTAATAATAAAAGTTCCTCGATCTGTCATTAAAGGCAAATCCCCAAGGAAAACTTCTTGAGCCCTAGTTTTTTTGGTCTCCAAATTCTTGAGTTCAATCTTGACTTTTAGAGAAGCTTCGTAGGTAGCATTTTTTTCTTTAGCTACCTTTTCAGAATATTTTGGCTCTTCTAGGTAGTAATCTCCGAAATTAAGTTCCATAACCGTGCCAGTAAAATCAGTTACTGGCGAAATCTCTTCAAAAACTTCTTTAATTCCCGAAGATAAAAACCAATTATAAGAATTCGTCTGCACCTCAATTAAATTAGGTAAAGGCAGAACTTCTTGAGTCTTAGTAAAGTACTTCCGTTTTTGCTCGCGAGGAGTTTCGAGTACTTTTTTCTGTGGCATAAAGATAATTCCCCAAACTGGGCCTAATTAATTTAGATCAACTTAAAATTAAGAGAGAATAAGTCAAGGGTAAAAATATATAAATTATCTAAATAAATTAAAGAGATAAAAACACAAACTAAAACTCCCGAGCATCTTGCTCTACTTTAGGAATTTCTTAGTTTGTTATTCACTTTTTACCCCGTTAGATATTCTAAATGTTTTACGGGATTTCCCCTGTTACTTTCAGATTACAGGATTTAAAAAATTAAGTCAAGAGTTTTTTGGAAAATAAAAAATCCAGACCTTTTTGCGAAGTGATAAATCACTAGTCCCTGCGGGACGCCTGGGCAAATTT
>CAYFWR010000034.1:0-8015 GCA_964346865.1 uncultured Candidatus Saccharibacteria bacterium | reverse complement strand
TACCTTTTATATCCTGGATGATAAAAAGATTTAAAAAGAAAAAAGAGTCAATATTTTAGTGGTTTAGTTAAGCCTTTTGGTGGGGAAGAATATAAGTCTAGATAGTATTTATTAACTTTTCTATGTAAATACTATTAGAATTGGGCTAAAATATTACAGGAAAGGAGGTAAGATGAAATTCTGGGTTAAAAATTATTATTTTAGCGGGCTTTTTTGGCCTCTAACCCTAATTATTTTAGGAATCATTCTTCTTCTTCAAAACTTAGGATTGATTCCCGTCGAAATCTGGAAGTACTGGCCGATTCTTTTGGTCTTATGGGGAATTAATATTTTGATACGGCGAGCTGCTTGGACCTCAAAAGGAAAGTCATTTTTTGAAGGAGAAATCGAGGAAGAGAAGAAAAAATGAGACCCTCACCTAAAATTGTTTACTCTTCTTTTTATTCTGTCCCGAAAATCGGAACTCATGTTTTGCCGATTGAAAAATATCGGCTGGTTTATGAGTTGTTAATCAAAGAAAAAATTATCAAGAAAGAAGAATTTGTCGAGCCAAAAGAAGCAAGCAACCAAGACATCTTATTAGGTCATACTAAAGAATATTTAGAAAAGATTAAAAAAGGAAAATTGTCCGAAAAAGAAATCGCTATTTTGGAAATTCCTTATTCAAAAGAATTAGTCAAATTTGCTTTTTTGAATGTTGGCGGAACAATTTTGGCCGGAAAATTGGCGCTTAAAAATAGGGTTGGGATTCATATTGGCGGGGGGTTTCATCATGCCTTTCCTAATCATGGGGAAGGGTTTTGTGTCTTTAATGATATTGCTGTTTGTGTTAAAAAATTACAAAAGGAGAAGTTGATTAAAAAAGTTTTGGTTATTGATTGTGACCTACATCAAGGAAACGGCACGGCTTTTATCTTTAAAGATGATAAATCTGTTTTTACTTTTTCAATCCATCAGGAAGTTTTATACCCAATGACAAAGCCTCCTTCTAATATTGATATTGGTTTAGATGTTGGAGCCTCCAATAAAGAATATCTGATGTATTTAGAAAATAATCTTCCTTTAATAATCAAAAAATTTAAGCCTGATTTTATTCTTTATGTTGCTGGCGCTGACCCCTATAAAGAAGATCAATTAGGAGGATTGAAATTGACTTTAAGTGGCTTAAAACAGCGAGATGAGTTTGTAATTGGCCTTGCCGCTGGATCTAAAATTCCAGTATGTATTGTTTTAGCTGGTGGCTATGCCAAAAAAACCACCGACACTGTCAAAATCCATACCAATACTATTAAAGTTGGGTTAAAATATATGATAGTCACGAATAAGGTCGTAAATTAGAATCACAAATGAAATCACGAATTAGGAGATAGAAATTAGATTAGCGAATAATTAGCGGCCCAAATTCATGATTATATTAGCGATTATGTCTTGTTATACTCGACACTTAGATGAATTAATAGATCGGTTGGGTTTAGAAAATACCAAAGAAAACCGAAAGCTTTTGGATTTAAAAATCCGAGAGGCTTTTAGCATTCCCGACCTCGATTGCCCAGCGGTTTGGAAAGATTTTGTTAAACCTCGTTTATCCTCCGAGGCTGGTTTTGAGGAATTAATATCGAAAATTAAAGAGGTTTTATAACTTTCCAACCTGTTACTTTATTGAAGCCTAAAGCAGTAAATGCTAAAATATTGACTATATGAATATTATCGAAGTCAAAAATTTAAAAAAATATTTTGGCAAAATCAAGGCCGTTGACGACATTTCTTTTTCTGTTAAAAAGGGTGAGATTTTTGGGTTTTTAGGACCTAATGGGGCTGGTAAAACCACTACTATACGCTTGTTTTTGGATTTTATCCGCCCGACTTCTGGCCAGGCTTTAATAAAAGGTCTTGATTGCCAGAAAAATTCAGTTGAGATTAAAAAATATGTTGGCTATCTTTCTGGCGAAATAAGACTTTATGATAAATGGAGTGGAAAAGAACATATTGAGTTTATTGAGAATGCTCGAGGAAAATCCAAGATAAAAAAAGAACTTATAAAAAAATTAGATTTTAACCCCAAAATGAAAGCTAAATATTTATCCTCTGGGAATAAACAAAAACTTGGTTTAATTTTAGCTTTAATGCACCAGCCGGAAGTTTTAATTTTAGATGAACCGACTTTAGGCCTTGATCCGCTTTTACAAAATACTATCTATGAAATTTTAGAAGATTTTAGAAAACAAGGTACCACTGTTTTTATGTCTTCTCATAATTTGCCAGAAGTAGAACGGGTTTGTGACCGAGCCGGGATTATTAAAGAAGGAAAAATAGTGGGGATTGAAACTATCGAACAATTAGGAGAAAAGCGATTGAGAAGAATTGAAGTTCAATTTAAAGATAAATATAAAAAATCAGATTTCAAATTTAACGGCGTGGAAGAGATAGAAGAAATAACAGATGGTTTTATTCTTACTGTCCGAGGAGATATTAACCCAATAATTAAAAAATTAGCAAAATACCAGTTACAGAGTCTTGAAATCTCCCACGCCAGTTTAGAGGATGTATTTCTTGAGTTCTATGAAAGGAAAATATCGCTAAACAGACGCTAAAATCGACGCAAAATAAACGCTAAAATTTTAAAGAATGAAATATAATTTAAATTAAAAGATGCTAATAAATTTGGCTGGAAAGGGCTGACTGGTTGGGCTTATAACTCAAAGGAAGATTTTGAAAGAGCTAGTGCTGCCTATTTTGAAGTCACAGATTCTCATGGAAAAGTTAAGACGACTTTAAGTGATCGAGTTTATTATATTGTTGATGGGAAGGGAGAATTTATTATCAATAACGAAACTATTTCTGTAGAAAAATCTGATATTGTTATTGTTCCAAAAGATACACTCTATGATTATCGAGGTAAAATGAAGCTCTTTTTAGTTCATTCCCCAGCTTTTGATCCAGATTATGAAATTAAAATTAGCAAAAATTAGAGAAGTAATTAACGACCATGCTTAACATTTTTTGGCGGATAATTAAAGATAGAAAGATTTCCTTGCTTGTTTATTGTTTAGCAATGGTAGGGTTTTTATGGATGTATGTAGCACTTTTTCCCTCCTTACAAGAATCTTTTGAGCTAATTGATGCTTATGTAAAAACCTTGCCCGAAGGGTTTTTAAAAGCTTTTGGATTTGAAACTGAAGCTTTTAGAACTTTTGAAGGTTATATTGCAACAGAACACTTTAGTTTTATTTGGCCCATTGTAATGATTATTTTAATGATGTCTTTTGCTGGAGGTGCCATTGCTGGGGAAATTGATAAAGGCACAATAGAAATTATTTTATCGCAGCCCATTTCAAGAATAAAAATATTTTTTTCTAAATATTTGGCTAGTATTTTTACACTTTTAGTTTTTGTCCTGGCTTCAATTGCTTCCGTGTTCCCAATGGCCTCAATTTATGACATTTCCGTTAAGACAGAAAACTTTATTAAACTTGGAATTTTAGGATTTATATTTGGATTAGCGATTTTCGGGATTTCAATGCTTTTTTCAGTTATATTTTCAGAAAAGGGTAAAGTTTACTTTATTACTGCTGGAATTTTAATTCTAATGTATGTGGTAAATATCATTTCTGCCTTAAAAGAAAATTTAGAAGATCTTAGATATGGCTCCTTCTTTTATTACTTTAACCCAACCAATGCCTTGGTTCACAATAAAATTGATAATCTTGCCTATTATATATTTTTGGGAACTTTTTTGTTATCCACAATTTTGGCGGTAATTTGGTTTAAGAAGCGCGATATTGCAGTGTAAAAAACAAACCAGCTATAAAAAGACAATCTCTTTGCAAAGAGATTGTCTTTTTATTTGGGGAAAAAGCAAAATACGTTATAATTAAGTAGTCGTAAAAGACGAGTTTTATGAAAAAAATTCTTAAATCGATATCAAAAAAGTCAAAAGATCGGATTGCCAAAAATAAAAAACTGATAAAAAGAATTACTGTTGTTAGTTTAATTGTTGCAGTTTTGTTTACAATTGGTTTTTTTACTTATTTTTCGATTAATCCTGTTCTTCCTGACTCCCTAATTTCTCTTCTTCCTGAGATGAAAAAACCGACCAAAGATGATGTAATTGTTGTTTTTTCTCCTCATAATGATGATGAAACTTTAGGGCTTGGAGGTTACATTCAAGCGGCGGCTGAGACAGAAAGTAAAGTGATTGTTGTTTTTATGACTAATGGTGATGGACATGCCTTTACGACAATCGAGGAATTTAGAAGACTTTTCCCCAAACCAGAGGATTATATTAGTTCGGGCTATAAGCGACAGAAAGAATCAATAGAAGCTTTAAAACTTTTGGGAGTCCCCAGAGAAAATATTGTCTTTTTGGGGTATCCCGACCGAGGCTTAGAATCAATTTATAAAGATCATAAAACCAAAGAAAATCCTTACTCTTCTCCATTTACCAAAGAAAATACCTCGCCTTATACCAATAGTTTTGAACCTAACGCTCTTTACTATGGAAAGGGCATAAAAGACAATCTAGTTAAAATCTTTATTAGCTACAAACCGAATATTGTTTTTTCTCCTGATTCACAGGATCAAAATGCTGATCATCGAGCTACCAATGAATTTGTAAAATGGGCTATTAGTGATGTTTCTCAAAAAGATCCTAATTTGAAGACTCCAGAAATCTTTAACTATTTGATTCACTTTTCCAATTATCCTGGCCATCTTGGTTATCGACCAAATTATAATCTTACACCACCTTTAAAGTTAATAGACCAAGAGCGTCAATGGTTCTATTTCGAGATGAGAGAAGACCAGAAAGAAATAAAAAATCGGGCAGTTTTAAAATACAAAAGCCAGTTTGGAAACCCTTTGCTTAAGGGTTTAATGCAGAGTTTTGTTAGAATAAACGAACTATTTGCGACTGAATAAAAATATATTTGAAAAATGAATTTTGGTAATTTTTGTTAACTTATTGAAATTATGGATTACAAACTCTATCAAGCCAAAAGGATTTTGAATATTCACAAACATATTGATGGCGGCTGGTTTTGGACTAAATACTCCGCCTATCCTTACATTGGCTGTGGTCATGATTGTGTCTACTGCTATAACCAAGTTTTTGGTCGGAGTCAAACTGAATGTAAAGTTAAAGAAAATGCTGTTTCTATTTTGGAATCTGATTTAAAACGAGTCTCTTGTGACGTTATTAGCATTGGCGATTATCAGCCGATTGAGGCCAAATTTAAGTTGATCCAAAAATGTTTAGAGGTAGTTTTGGAATATGAATTTCCTTTTCATGGAATTGAGAAATCGACTCTTATTTTGCGCGATTTAGATTTAATTAAAAAGATTGATAAGAAATCTTGGGCCTGTGTCTCATTTTCGATAATTTCTAATAAAACTAAAGTTAAAACTGGAACTTTTGAGCTTGATTTGCGATGGTTTGAACCCAAAGCTTCCTTAGTTGAGACTCGATTTGAAGCGATGAGGAAATTTGCCAAGGAAGGGATCTTAACCGGAACAGTTCTTATGCCTTGTCTTCCCTATATTACTGATAGCGACGAAATTCTTGAGGGGATAGTAGAAAATACTAAAAAAGTTGGAGGAAAATATGTTTTATTTGCCGGTTTAACTTTAAACCCACCTTTTCGTGAACGCTACCTTTCGGTAGTAGCAGAGCACTTCCCTGGGATTTTGTCAAAATATGAAAAGCTTTATCGAGATGCTGATCGGTTTGGTTTTGGCCCGACCGTCGGTCGCTACTTTTATTATCTCAATAAAAAAGTTAATACTCTTTGCGAAAAATATGGACTTTTAAACTATATTCCAAGACCAATAAGATTGGGAGCTTCTGATCAAAAATTGAGATTTAACAAAAAATGGGCTCGGTCGGATAAAATTGATATAAATAAATTATCTAAAGAATCCCTTGTTTTTAACCAGCTTTTGGCAGAAAAATTTTATCTTAGAGCGCGAGAACTAAATATCCGAGGGGCTAATTATTATCAAATTTTGAGTTATCAAAAAACCGCTTGGGTCTTAGATTTATTGACCAGGAATATAAAGAGTGTTTATAATAAGGAAGGCATAAGCGGTATTACTAAGATCAAAGGAGTTGGTCCTAAAATGGCGCGGGAGATAGAAAAACTAATCAAAAAATTCTAATTTATTTTTATGGAAACTGAAAAAGTAAAAATTAAAAAGATTCGCCCTTACTTTTTTGTCGACCTAAAATGGGTTTTTGGAATTTTATTTACAATTTCTTTTGGGATCACTATCCTTTTTTATAACCTTTATTTTTTAACCCAAAAAGATAACCTGACAAAAATCACAAAGCCAATAATTCAACAGTTATTGATTCCTAATGGTTTACCAGCCGAGCAATACCAGGTAATTTTAGATTATGCTCGGATGTATCCTGATGATATAATTTCTATTCCTGATTCTCCTTTTCAACTTGAGATTAAAGGAAGTGAGGTTTTAGATCTTAAAAAAGAAGAGTTTGAAAGTCTTTTAATTGAAAATATGGTTAAAAAAATTCAAGAAGGTAGAATTGACGAGTTTTTTACCTCGAGTGATAAGGAAAGTCAGCCATCAGGATTTTTAAATTTTCTGTTATTAGTTATGTCTTTTCGTTTTAATAGTATAGTAAAAACAATTTTTATCATTAATTTGATTTCTAGTATAATTTGGTTTATTCCTTTCTTTATTTTCAGTCACCGGTTTGGGAAAATTGCCAGTCCTGGGATTAGTTTCTTGATTATCAGTTTACCGACAATAATCGGAATGAAAATAGGAAAAATTGCCCTTAATGTTTTTCTTAAAGAAAGCTCAGCAGTTGGTCCTGCTTTGCGACTTGATCTTCTTTTTATGTATAGTGTAGTTTATAAAAGTTATTTCTATCTTTTTATTTTGGGATTAGTTTTAATTATTATTAGTTTAGTTCTCTCGATTATCTTTCATTTCCGAAAACAAAAGACTTAGCTTTAATTATCCACAATTGATTCCTTGACTATCTTTCTAAAAAATTTTATTATTAAACAAAGAAAAGACTTATACAAAAATAAAAATCAAAATATTACTATAAGTCAAAGGTCTTTATTGACTAAAGGAGGGAGGTGATTTAAATGGAGATTTTAGGACTTGCCTGGTATTGGTGGGTTTTGATTGTTCTTGTTGTTGTCGGCGTAATTTATTATTTTACTTCTCAGAAGAAATAGTTATCATTGAAATTTTTGATTCTCTTTTGACCCCGACAGATGTCGGGGTCATTAATTTATTCTAAATCTGTCTTCGAAATGATACAATTTAGATATGAAAATTTTTCGAGGTGTCATTGGTATTATTTGTCTTTTTATCCTTATTTTAAGCTTTATTTTTATTGCTCTTAAAATTCGTAATAATTTTTTTGACCATAATTACCGTCATTTTTTTACTCAATCACCATTTGTAAGAAAGATATTAAACCTTCACGATTATGGTGATGCTCAGAGTGACTATTTGGGAAATAAAAAATTTCCTAAGCTTTTAATAGAAATCGATTCTTTAAATGGATACGAATTAAGTAAAGAAACTCTTGAAGGTTTAAAGGAAAGATTACAGGAAATTTGTCAAAAGCCATCTGGAGTCGAGATAAAAGAGGATGATACAATTTATGAAAGTCAAAAAAATTTCTCAGTTTCTGAAGTTCGAGATTTAGAAAAGACCTTTCGAGATTACTACACAGAAAATGGACAGGCAGTTCTTTATATTTTGGTTCTAACAGCCTCAAAAGAAAAGCCAACCAGTGTTGGAACCACTTTTTCAGAGACCGGGATTGTGGTTTTTAAAAAAACTATCGAAGATACTTCCAACTTAATTGAGTACCAAAGAGAAATGGAAGAATCAACTATATATCACGAGTTTGGTCATCTTTTAGGATTAGAACATTCAAAACAAGGAGTAATGGCTGAAAAAGTAGAAGTGGTTAATAGTAAAATTAGTGAAAGTGATTTTTGGTTCTCTGAAGAAGATTTGGCAAAAATTGA
>CAYFWR010000033.1:2914-8371 GCA_964346865.1 uncultured Candidatus Saccharibacteria bacterium | reverse complement strand
CCACTGCTCTACCCCGCAGCAATAATTTTCTCAATCATTTTTCGACTCTTCCAGTTTTTTATTTCTCTTTCTCTTTTAATAGCCTCTGTTTTTATTTCGTATTCCTCTTGGTATACGATAACCCAGTCAGAAACTCCGCGAGTAGTAGAGGTTTGTCCAGAATTATGTCTTTTTAATCTGTCAGAAATGTTGTTAGTATATCCTATGTAATATTTATCTCTCTTTTGACTATAAAGGATGTAAACTGTATACATAAACTATCAACCTCTCCCGATTATGATCGGGAACGAGCCACTGCTCTACCCCGCAGCAATAATTTTCTCAATATGATACTACTCTGTCTTACAATGGTTAAGACCTTTGTTGACTAAGATATTATATCTGAAATTTACTTTAATTTCAACTCTATTGTCTAAAAAAGAAGTTCCACCATAGAATAAAATTATTTGGTTCGGAAGAAGGTTTTATTTCTTCTTTTTCTTCCTCAGGTTCAGGGGTAATATTTGACGATGGAACAGATATTACCTTTTCGCCTGGTTTCTGGAGTCCTAATTTCTGGCGAGCCTCTCTTTCTTTAAAACTCTCAGTTTGGTAATAGACAATTTTTGACCGCATTTCTTGATTTTCATCTTCTAAATTTTGGATTTCTTTTTTTAAATCTTCAATTTGTTTTGAAACTTGATAATTTTTGTAGGCAGTTTTACCAACAATAAAAAACATATAGAAAATTAAAGCAATTCCTATAACAATTCCAATTCTTGTTTGTAAAAACTTCTTCATTTTAATGAATTTTAACGAGATATCTGTAAGTTTAGCAAGTAAATTTAATGAAATATTCTTTGGGGGAAGACTCGTTTTTTACCACCTTTTTCCATTTAGGCTCAATATCTGAAACTCTAAAAATCTTTCCATCCTTCTTGAATAGAGGATCGACTACCCGAGATTTACAGAATACATGAGCGTCAAAATCATTAGGATTATTTTTAAATGAAGTTTCTCCATTCATTCGCTTAAAAAGTAAATTTAGTCTTTCATCCTTTTTAATGTGCTTTTTTATCAGATTAAGAATATAGTTGTCGGTTGTGTAAAGATCTTCTTCTTTTATATAGCCTTTCTTAATTGAATAACGGAGACAATTACCTACAGTCCTGAACATAACTCCAGATTCGAATCCAGCATAGTATTTTGTATTCATTTTTAAAAACAATTCGGCGTATTTTTTGGCACTCTCAGAATTCTTAAATACCCACTGATCATCTTCAACAATCAAATTATCTAGAAAATATCTAATCTTGTTCTGATCTATCTCATTGTTAATTATAGCTGTTCTTAAAGAATAGTCGATTCTATCAGCACAGATGTCAGGCAAATCCTTTTCTTTTAGAGGAAAGTAACTTTCCTCTAAAATATAATCCGGATCTAATTTGTATTTAGATAGAATTGACGGGATTGTGGTTTTTTTAACAAATTCTTTAAAGATATTATCTTGATGATTATGTTCCTTTTCAGATCCAACATCTAAAACATAGTCAATACAATGAGAAAATGTAGCATGAGAAACATCGTGGATAAGACCCGCTATTTGTTCTTCAAATGGAGCATTATATATATTAAGAAGATGAAAGACTCCTAATGAATGTTCAAAACGCGTATGAGCAGTATTAGGATAGTAAGGCTCGAAATATCCTGCTTGATCAATTCCTTTTAATCGTTGCATTGCCGGCGCCGAAATTATATCCAGGACAATTGGATCTTTGATCTCGATTCCCCTGTAAACCCTATCTTGATAGATCATATTTATCTCTATCTGGTCGGCCCGGCTGGATTCGAACCAGCGACCAACACCTTATAAGGATGCTGCTCTGCCGCTGAGCTACGGGCCGATTCTATTTATTTCTATATTAAATAAATTGACTAAAAAACAAGGATAATTCCTTGCTTTAATATTTTACTAAATATTGATTTTTTTGTCTATTTTAGAATTTCTTCAATTTTAGAGATGATACCGTCCATATCAGTTTCAGATTTAACAAGATAGCCGATCGATCCGAAATTCTCTGCTTTAGAGATTGTTTTTGGATCGGATAGGGCTGAGAGAACCAAAACTTTAATACTATGAGTTTGAGGTGTAGCTTTTAGGATATCCAAGACATGAAGTCCATGAATTTGGGGCATCATAATATCAAGAAGAATCAAATCAGGTTTAAATTCAATTGCTTTTGCCATTCCTTCTTCTCCATTAATGGCAATTTCAACTTTATAACCTTTGTTTCCCAAAGCAATTTTAAAAATCTCACAGAGATTCTTGTCATCGTCAATAATAAGAAGTTTCTTTTCCATTTTTGAACTAATTAAAAGTTAATCTAAAGCCTTTCCTATTCTTTTTAAAACATCAGCCATATCAGTTTGAGATTTGACAATATAATCGACTGCCCCAAAACCTTTAGCTTTTTTCATTGTTGTCTGGTCTGAAAGGGCAGTTAGAATAATAATTTTTACATCTTTAGTTTCAGGTGTAGCTTTTAGGATATCCAAGACATGAAGTCCATGAATTTGGGGCATCATAATATCAAGAAGAATCAAATCAGGCTTAAAGCTTAGTGATTTAGTTAAAGCTTCTTCACCACCGGTAGCAATTTCTACTTCATATCCTTGGGATTCCAAAGTGGCTTTATAAAGATCACATAAAGCAATATCGTCGTCGACAATTAAAATTTTTGGTTGAATTGACTTTTTTTCCATCTGATTTTATATTAACATAAACTTTTAAAAAAGTCTATTTGTTAGAAACTGCCAACAAATTCTTTTAGTTCTTCTTTGGTTAATTTCTTTATATCTTCTCTTATAGGATAGAGGAGGGGAATAGTAAAGTAAAAACGAGACCCTTTTCCCTTCTCGCTCTCGACTCCGATTTCACCCCCAAGCCTTTCGACAAATCTTTTTGAGATATAGAGTCCAAGACCAGCTCCTTCTCTTTTCTTGGCCTGCCAGACCTCAATCTGATAGAACTTGCTAAAAATCAGTTTTTGCTCAGCTGGGTCGATCCCGATTCCGGTGTCGTAAATGTTAACAATTAAATTATCAGGTTCTTTTTCTATCTTCACTTCTACTTCTCCTTTAAAAGTAAATTTTATAGCATTTTCGATTAAGTTAGAGAGTATCTCTCTTAGCTTACCTCTATCAGTTAAAATTTTTATAGAATTGATCTTTGAGTTGGTAGTATTGGTAAATTTTAGCTTTAAATTTTTTGCCTTAGCTTTTCTTTTGAATTCTTGAGTCGTCTCCTTTAAAAATTTTAAAAACACTACTTTTTCTAAATTGACTTTTTCTTGTCCTTCTTCTATTTTACTGATAGTCAAAATATCGGAAATAAGCTGAATTAGATCCAAACAACTGTCATGAGCTCGAATAAGATACTCTTTAGTATTTTTGTCAAATTTGCATTTATCGCTTTTTAAAATGTAATGAAGATAACCTTCGACTAGAGTAATAGGAGTTCTAAGTTCATGAGAAGTGATAGCGGCAAATTCTTCTTTTTGTTCTTCAATCTTTCTTTGTTTAGTAATATCTCTAAAAAGGATAATACAGCCATTTATTTCTTTTTTTTCGTTAAAAACTGGACTTGAATAGATATAGAGCTTTTTAGTTTCTTTTTCTGATAAGAGATTGACATTATCTAAAATTAAAGAAGTTTCTTTGGAAAGAACATCCTCGACTGGGGATATTCGTTTTCCTTGAAAAGTAATTTTAAAAACTTCATTAATGCTTCCTTTAGAAATATTTTCTTCTTTTAAATTAAGAATTTTTAGAGCTGCTGGATTGTAAAGAATAATTTTTTTCTCTTTATCAACTGCAAAAACTCCATCCCCAATACTATCTAAAAGACTTACCAGTTGAGCTTTTTCCTGAGCTAACTCTTTGGCAACTCGACTTATTTCTTCTTTTGCTTTCCTTTCTTTTAGGGCTTCTTTGGCAAAAAGCCTTAAAACAACTGCTAAGGTAATAATACTATAAAGCTGAATAGTCAGACTAAACAGTTTTTCCTGAATCTCAGTTTCAAGCATAAAATTATTAAAGATGACAGCAATAACACAAAAAATGACTACTACTACAAAATCCCTAAAGTCAAATATAAAAGCATCCATACTAATTAAGAGAAGGTAGAAGACTAGGTAAAAACTGCCAAAAGGACCAAGATTCCAGATAACAAAACTGATAGCCAGAATATAGATGATATCGGGAAGAAGGAGTAGTTTTTTATTTAGATAAAGTTTGGGGGTAGAATAATAAATAGCAGTGAAAATAAAAGCTAAGATTGCAGTAATAATAATGTTGTTTCGATTAATAATTTCAGGAGGAAGAAAAAGAACCGAGAAAAAAGTTATTATTATTGCCAAAGCAGCCGCAACTCCTGAAATGGTTTGAGTTCGAGCTGCATCACTAAAAAAGCCTAATTTCTTTATCTCTTGCTCCGACATAATTCTTACGTTTATTTATTCTTATCATACAAAAATTTTACTAAATAAAAAAGTACCTTTTGTTTTTTGGTACTTTTACTATTGCAAGAAATAAGAAATGTTACGATATAAACTTATAGGATCTTATTTTTTCTTTTCAATATGATCAAGGACCTTCCGGACCCGGCCAATAATTTCTCCAATTGAATGTTCTGATTTAACTAAATAGTCACAGGCTCCTAAAACCGAGGCCTTTTTAGCTAGTGAAGGATCTTTGAAATCACTTAAAATAATTACAGGCAGAATATGGTTTTTGGCATGCTTTCTGAGTTCGCCTAAAAGATCAAAAGCAGCAACATCGGGTGTCATAATATCAAAGATTACTAAATCAGGATGCTCTTTAGTAATTTTTTTAAAACCTTCCTTTGATGTTCTAGCAGTAATAACATCAATTTTTTGAAAGGCAATTGCTACTTTATAAAGATATCTTGTCCCTTCATCACTTTCAATAACTAAAACTTTAGCCATAATTTTTTCTTAATTTTTACTAATTAAAATATACCATTTTTAAAAAATTCAATCAAGAAAAACTCAAAGTTAAGCAAAGGGAGTTGATGTTTTTCTTAAAAAATGATTATATTTATCTTGTATTTGGTGCATAAAGATTTTTAGATTTAGTATATGAAAGCTCGGATTTTGGCCATCAATTTGGTAATTTTTATTTTGGGGATCTTTTTGGCCCCTTATATTTTTTATGAGGAACAAATTATTAAAATTGCAACTCTTTTTTTATTAGTAATTTTTATTTTTTGGTTTAAAGATAGAGTAGTCTCGATACTTGCTGTTTTTGGCCTAGTTTTTCTTTTTGCTCTTTTTTGGTATAATCACTCTTTGCCTCAAAATAATCCCAACTGGGTTGGTTTTTATAATAAAAAAGAAGTAAATTTAGTAGGAATAGTCGATAAAGAGCCGGAGATTTCGGGTAAAGTAACAAAATTGG
>CAYFWR010000033.1:0-2814 GCA_964346865.1 uncultured Candidatus Saccharibacteria bacterium | reverse complement strand
TTAGTAGGAATAGTCGATAAAGAGCCGGAGATTTCGGGTAAAGTAACAAAATTGGTTGTAAAGGTAACAGAGGTGTCAAAGGTGGCAGATGTGACAAAGATGATAAAGAAACCTCTTGGGAAAATTTTGATTAAAACAAGAAATTATCCTGAATTTCAATATGGAGACTTTGTCGAAATAAAAGGAGAACTTAAAAGTCCAGAAAACTTTGAAGAGTTTAATTATAAGGACTATCTTTTAGCTAAAGGGATTGGTTCAGTGATGGACTATCCAGAAATAGCCGCCAGTCGCCAGTCTTCGGACTTCAGTAGTCAGAGGGAAAAAGTTTGGTTTAGCTTAAATAAAAGATTAATTTCGCTTAAACAGAAGTTTGAAGCCTCTCTTTCTCAAATTCTTCCTGAGCCCCAGGCAGCTTTTATAAAAGGACTTCTTTTAGGAGGAAGAAGAGAGATGCCTAATTGGCTTTTAGATATTTTTTCGATAGTTGGGGTGACCCACATTATTGCTCTTTCTGGTTTTAATATTACTGTTATTGCTCGGGCGTTGGAAAAAACAACCTTTTTTCTTGCCCGGAATTTGGCTTTTTTAATTCCGACTTTGGGGATATTTTTATTTGTAGTTTTAACTGGGGCCGGCGCTTCAGTAACTCGAGCGGCAATTATGGGATTTATGTTCATTTTGGCCCGCCGACTTGGTCGGCCTCGTGAAGTCACAGTTGCAGTTGTTTTAACAGCAGCAATAATGATTTTTGCCAATCCCTTGATTTTAAAATCTGATATCTCGTTTCAGCTTTCTTTTGCGGCAACATTAGGATTGATTTTTCTGGCCCCTATTTTTGAATTTATTTTTAGTCGCTGGCCTCAAATTATCCGGGAGTCGGTTGCTTTAACCCTCTCGGCCCAAATTGCCGCTGTCCCAATTATTCTTTATCAGTTCCATCAACTTTCAGTAGTCTCTCCAGTGAGTAATCTTTTGATTTTACCCCTAATCCCATTTGCCATGCTTTTAGGATTTATAGCAGGACTTTTGGGAATTTTCTTTTTGCCCTTGGGTAAGATTTTCGGATATTTAAGTTGGTTTCTTTTAACCTACTTTATAAAAGTATCTGAGTATCTTTCTCGGCTCTCCCTTGCTTCTTTTGATATTTATCCTTCGAATTTGTGGTGGCTTCTGGTTTATTATTCATTTATAATTTGGATAATTGTTTTTTACCGAAAGAAGTTTAAAGCTGGAGTAAGTGGTGTTGTTATTTAAATTATATAAAAAATACTTAAATTATATCTTAGGAATTTTGACAGTTGGGACAGTTCTTTTGGTTATTGTCTTTTATTCCAGTACTCAATCTGATGGAAGACTTCATGTTAGCTTTTTTGATGTCGGCCAAGGCGATAGTATTTTTATAAAAACCCCTAAGAAACAAAAAATTTTAATTGATGGAGGGCCAGATAAAAAGGTTTTAAGTGAGCTAGGGAAAAGTTTACCTTTTTATGATCGGACTATTGATATTGTTTTTTTAACCCACCCTCATGCTGATCATTTGACTGGCCTAATTGAGGTTTTAAAAAGATATAAAGTAAAACTTTTGGTTTTAACTGGCATAACTTATACCACTCCTGAATATTTGGAATTTTTAGATTTCGTAAATCGCAAGAATATTTCAACCAAACTGGCTTTAGCGGGACAAAATTTTGATTTTGGAGAAGGGGTAGAAATAGAGATTATCTATCCGACTGGGCCCCTGGTTGAAAAAGAAGTTGAGGATTTGAATGAAACTTCCATTATAACTAAGTTAGTTTTTGATGAAGTTTCTTTTCTTTTCACTGGTGATGTCGAAAAGGAGATTCAAACTGAGTTGAAAGGAGATTTAGACATTGATATTTTAAAGATGCCTCATCATGGAAGTGAAAGTTCAATATCAGTCGACTTTTTAAAAGAAACTACGCCGGAGGTGGCAGTAATTTCGGTTGGCAAAAATAAATTTGGCCATCCGGACGGATCAACTTTAGAAATGTTAAAAAGCTCTGAGATTAAAATCTGGCGGACCGATGAGGCGGGAACAATTAAAATTGTTTCTGATGGAAAGAAATTTTGGAGAAAGTAGGCCTAAATAAAAAAGGCCAAAAGTTTGGTTCTAATAGAAATAGATAAATAAAAACAGAATTTTATTTGAACCTTAGCTTTTGGCCATTGGGGGATGGAGAGGGCAGATTGCAAATATAATAGAATCTGCTCCTCTCTCTAAATTTTTTGTTCCCCATCAATTTTTCCCAGAGTCTGCTACACGAAGGTCATCAATACACGCATATTTGTCATTCCCCCTTTCTTGTCAAGTAATTATATGATTGATAATAATTCCAATTGTTTGATAGGCGGGCAGGGGAAGAACGGACAACTCTCTCTTTAAAAAATCCACTCTTCCCTAATCTACCCCTCGTCCTTTTTCTGGACCTTGCTAGACGGTTCCACTGAGATAAAGCACAAATACTTTCAATTTAGTCTACCCCCTTCCTTTTGGAATAAACTAAAATATCTTCTTATTATATCATTACCTCATCTTTCTAAAGATGGGGATAGTAACAAAATGTCAAAAAGCCTTTCTTAAAAGGATTATTTATATTTCCTATTATAACCATAATGCTTTATTGTCAATACCATAAGATTTTTTTAAAAAACTCTTGACTTTTATAACGTTTTTATGCTATTCTTTTGCTAAGATGAAAAACTCAATCAACCAAATTATTGCTATTATTATCGAAATCATCCGAGCTTCGTTTCGGAAGGTTGGTTGGGTAGTAGTTGAAAAACAAGACGGCT
>CAYFWR010000032.1:0-8378 GCA_964346865.1 uncultured Candidatus Saccharibacteria bacterium | reverse complement strand
ATCATTTGATGTTAGTTGATTTTACAAAAAAGAAAATTTCAGGGAAAGAAGCGGCAGAAGCCTTAGAGGAAGCAGGGATTGTTGTTAATAAAAACACAGTTCCTTTTGATAAAAACCCACCAGCTAATCCTAGTGGAGTTCGGTTGGGGACTCCTTCGGTAACCACTCGCGGAATGAAAGAAAGAGAAATGAAACAAATCGCCCAGTTGATTGATAAAGTTTTAAAAAATGTGGGGGATAAGAAGGTATTGAAAGAAGTAAGTCGAGAAGTGAAGGAACTTTGCAAAAGATTCCCGGTTTACACGCAGAACTGACATAGAACTTAACGCAAAACAGACGCATTCAATGGTCTTTGAGTATCTTGAAGAACTCGATGGTAAAATTGTCTTTTGGTGTCATTTCGGGCTTACCCGCCCGCCTCTGGAGGGATCCGGAATCCCGGTCTAGAGAAATAAATGTATGGATTCTGAATCGAGTTCAGAATGACGAAAATGGAATTAATAACTATGACAAAACTTTTAAATGGCAAGAAAGTTGCCGAAAAAATTTACGAAAATCTTAAAAAAGAGGGTAGAAAGTTAGAGACTGCGCCGACTCTAGTTGTTGTTTTAGTTGGAAATAATCCTGCCAGTTTAAGTTATGTTGGCATCAAAGAAAAAGCAGCTAGAAAAATCGGGATTGGATTTCAGAGAGTCGACTTTAGCCCTTCGACTTCGCTCAGGGTAAATGAGCAAGAAATCCTTAATAAAATCATTGAACTTAATGCTAATCCAGAAATCTCAGGAATTATAGTTCAGTTGCCATTACCTAAGGATCTTAATCAAAACAAAATCTTAAATGCCATTTTGCCAGAAAAGGATGTCGATGGATTAACTATTGAAAATTTGGGCCAGCTTTTTCGAGGCGAAGATGGATTAAGGCCAGCAACACCATTGGGGATAATTAGACTTCTTTCCGCTTATAAAATAAAAATCGCGGGCAAAAATGTAGTAATTGTGGGACGAAGCAATTTAGTTGGCAAGCCTTTAGCCCATTTGTTTTTAGAAAAAGATGCAACAGTTACAGTTTGTCATTCGAAAACCAAAGATCTAAAATCACATACATTGACGGCCGATATTTTAGTCTCAGCTGCCGGAAAACCTGATTTAATTAAGGAAAATATGATTAAAAAAGGTGCCGTAGTGGTTGATGTTGGGACAACCAAAGTTGGTAAAAAAATTGTCGGCGATGTTGATTTTGAAAAGGTCAAAAAAGTCGCTTCTTACATTACTCCTGTCCCCGGCGGCATCGGCCCCATGACCGTAGCCATGCTTTTGAGTAATGTTGTTAAGGTAGGCAAAAGCTCCTCGGCGTAAACACGTTTCCATCTCAGAAGTGGATAATTAAGCTTTTAACTCAAAGAGGGAACTAAGCTCCTTTTTTGCTGATAATCAAAAAGGCAAGATTGAAAATCAAATTATTTTGACAAATTTAATTCTAAAGAGTATATTATAATCTTATGAAATATCTTTTTATCGATACAAATATTTACATACAGTGTTGTCTTCTAGAATTGGAGGGAGATGATCTAAATACCCTAAAGGAACTCCACGATTTATTGGATAGGCAAAAAATAAAACTTCTCTTACCTGAAGTAGTCGAATTGGAATTAGAAAGAGGGCTAGAGAATAAAATAGAGGGTCTTAAATTAAAGATTGGTAAGATTAAAGAATTAATAAATAAAGACAATTTTGACAAAAGGGTTAAGGCTGATCTAGTTAAAAAATTAAATGATTGCATCAAGGATCGAGAAAAAAATACGAAAAGAGTTAAAGAAGAACTTCAAAAAATATTTGCTAGCCGTAACACTATTAAAATAAAAATTATCCAAAATAATCTACTTAATTCTTATCGAATGTTTCTTCTTGGTAAAAAACCCTACAATAGTAAACTCAAAGGGGAAATACAACCAGATTGTATTATAATTGATCTGCTTCAGAAGTTTTTTCAAAAAAAAGATTATAAGTTGTATTTTTGCAGTCAAAATAAAGATGATTTTACACAAAATCCAAATAAAAAAGGAATAAATTTAGTAATTCATAAGGACATTTCGGAAAAATTTGAGCATATAAAATACTACCAAAATTTGTTCGAATTATTAAATTCAGAATTTAGCGGAAAGTATTCTCAAAAATCTATTGAAAAGTTGAAAGAAAAAGAAAAGGAGACTCCACTTTTCGACAGATTAGAAGCGATTTCAATTAGTCCAGGTTGTTTTGTTGGGCCAGACAGTTATAGAAACGGGCTTCAAACAGAGGTAGCCCCGTTAGTGACCGCAAGCGGTGTCAATTTTGAAAATTTTCGGAAAGGGAAAGTTTCAAGTCTCGAAAAGGGGGTGGTTTATTGCTCTTACTGTGCCCAAGGAGGCAGCCCTGTCGCTCCAGGTGATATTTGTCCTATTTGTGGAAATTTTAAAAATTTATAGCTTTACAAGTCGAATTTAAAGTTATCTTTTTGTTTAAACTTTTAATAGTAAGGCCTCGGAAATTATCAAGAGCTTTTGCGATTTTCCTCTTGACTATTTTTTGTTTTTCGGTTAAACTTAGGTTGATTATTTAAGGAGTTTAAAATGGCTGGAGCCGCAGAGTAATTAAGGAGTTTACTAAAATGGATGGAGAATAATGGGTACGGGACCATTCTAAAGAACATAAAAGGAACATTATGAAGGAGGACCACTAAAAATGGGTGGAGCATAATGGAATTTGTTTAAATAATAATATATTTAGCCAAAGACAGTAGCTCTCCGATGTAACGTCGGAGTTAAATACGCTATCGAGGCAGTCAGCTAATAGCTGACAGTAAACAGATAACCCTTCGATCCCGACTTTATCGGGACTCAGGGCAGGCAGTTAATAAGTTTATTTTGTCTTTGGCTAGTCCAAGGACAATTTTTTTGGCTATGAATGGCCACAAATAGCTATACAAATGGGCTACGAATGTTGAAATAAGAAATCCTAAATTCGAAATCCTAAATCCTAAACAATATAAAAATCCAAATGTTTTAAATCTAAAACTGTTTTGGTTATTTGAATTTAAAGATTAAAATTTGTTTAGAGTTTAGATATTAGTGCTTAGAGTTTAATTTGTAGTATATTTGTATAAACATTAGTAGTAATTAGTAACAATGTTAACCAGAGAGCAAAAGGAACAATTAGTAGAGCAGTTAAAGAATAAATTAAAAGAAAAAAAGATAGTTGTTTTTACTGACTTTCGAGGTTTAGGTGTGGATGATATGAATGAACTTCGGAGCAAGATTAAAGAAGAGGGTGGAGAGTATAAAGTAGTAAAACACTCTTTGCTTAAATTAGCAGTAAAAGGCGCTGGATTAGACAAAGCTAGTTTGTCTAATATCGAAAATCATCCTTTGGGGATTGTTTTTGGTGAAGACGAAGTAGCTCTCCCTAAAGCGATTTATAATTTTTCTAAAGATCATGAGACTTTAAAGATGATTGGCGGAATTTTAGATAAAAACCCCTTGTCTTTAGATCAGTTAAATACTTTAGCTTTAATCCCAGACAGAGAGGAACTTTATGGTAAGATTGTTGGCTCACTGTCTGCGCCGCTTTATGGAATGGTTAATGTTTTGCAAGGAAATTTAAGAAATTTAGTTTATATACTAAATGCTTATAAAGAAAGTAGAGGATAAAAGATAAGTGATTAGGAGTTATTAAGCTATTAGGTTGATAAGTTTATAAGTTACTAAGTTAAATAGGAAGGAGAATATTATGACAGACGAAAAAAAGAAGCAGGAAGAAAAGAAAGAAGAAAAAAAGGCTGAAGAAGTAGCTAAAGAAGCTAGAGAGGAAGCAAAAGAGGCTGAAGAGGCTGCGGAAGAAGCCAAAGAAGAGGCCGAGGAGGCAAAGGAAGCCGCTGAAGAAGCTACTGAAGCTGCGGAGAAAGTTGAAGAAACTACCGAAGAATTTAAAGAAGCTGCCAAAGAAGTAGTAGAAGCAGTTGAAGGAGCCAAAGAAGAACCAGCTGTAATGGTTCAGCCAGAACCTCCCAAAGTGGAACCAAAGCCAGAGCCAACTGGTAAATTTAAAAACCTGATTAAGGATATTGAATCCTTAAGTGTTGTTGAGTTGGCAGAATTGGTCAAGACTTTAGAAGAAAGATTCGGGGTTAGTGCTGCCGCTCCTGTAGCAGCAGGACCATCAACTGGAGCAGCAGAGGCGGCCCCGGCAGAGGAAAAATCTATATACACTGTAGTTTTAGCTCAAGCAGGAGCTAACAAAATCGGAGCTATTAAGGCAGTTCGAGAAATCAATCCAGCTTTGGGATTAAAAGAGGCTAAGGATTTAGTTGAAGGAACCCCAAAAACCGTTAAGGAAAATATTAAAAAAGAAGAGGCTGAAGAAGCGAAAAAGAAGCTCGAGGAAGCTGGCTGTACCGTTGAATTAAAGTAAAACAAAATAAAATAGAGAAAAGCGCCGTGTTAAACGCGGCGCTTTTCTTTTAGAATAATAATTGTTAATATTTGGGATATATGAGAAATTTTGACTTTAGGGTAAAAAAACAATCAAAAGATACCAAACCTAGAGTAGGGAATATAAAAACGCTTCATGGCGAAATAGAAACTCCAGCTTTTATGCCTTGTGCTACAATCGGGTCGGTTAAAACTCTGACTCCCGAGGAGTTGAACAAAATTAGTGTTCAAATTGTTTTGGGAAATGCTTATCATTTGTATCTTCGGCCGGGAATAAAGACAATTAAAAAATCAGGTGGTTTACATAAATTTATGGGATGGGAGGGACCGATTCTGGCAGATAGTGGGGGCTTTCAAGTTTTTAGTTTGGCTAAATTAAGAAAAATAACAGAGAAGGGAGTAGAATTTCAGTCACATTTGGATGGTAGTAAGCTTTTTTTTACTCCTGAAAAGGTAATTGAAATACAAAAAGATCTTGGTTCAGATATTATGTTGCCTTTGGATGTTTGTTCTCCAGCCAACACTCCTTACAAGCAAGCTAAAGAGGCGATGGAGCTGACACATCGGTGGGCCGAAAAAAGCACTAGGGCTTATCAGACGTCAGACGTCAGATATCAGGCAGCCCTTTTTGGGATTGTTCAGGGAGTTACTTATGATGATTTACGAGTTGAAAGTGCTAAATTTATCGCTGAGCGAGATTTTTTTGGAATTGCGGTTGGAGGTTTATCAGTAGGAGAAGAAAGAAAGACAATGTATCATATCTTAGATATTATTTATCCGCATTTACCAAAAGAAAAACCGCGGCATCTTTTAGGAGTTGGAGAGCCAAAAGATATTTTAGAAGCAGTAGAACGGGGAATGGATATGTTTGATTCAGTTTTGCCAACCCGCTTGGGTCGACACGGCAGCGTTTGGACAAAGAGAGGAAGAGTCAATCTAAATAACGAAAAATACAAATTAGACCAAAATCCAATCGAAAAAGATTGTCAGTGTTATACTTGTCAGCATTTTACCCAATCTTACATTCGTCATCTTGTCCACGAAAAAGAGATTCTTGGTATGCGGTTAGCAACGATTCATAATCTATATTTTATTGTTAATTTAATGAAGAATACTAGGGAAGCAATTTTTGAAGGTCGATTTACAGAATTTAAAAAGGAGTTTTTAGGAAAATTTAAAAATTAGCCCTACAAAAAAGAGGCTTGTTTGGAGTTTATTATAGATGTAGAATCTTATGTAATAATTATGGACAAAATTATAGTTTTAGATTTTGGAGGACAGTATTGCCATCTGATCTCAAGAAGGATTAGAGATTTTGGTATTTATTCTGAGGTTCTACCTTCAGACACAAGTAAAGAAGATTTAATAAAAATTGGAGACTTAAAAGGATTAATTCTTTCCGGCGGCGCTGCCTCTGTTTATGATAAAAATTCTCCAAAATGTGATAAAGAAATTCTTAATACAGGAGCTCCAATTCTGGGTATTTGCTATGGCCATCAATTGATATCTTATCTTGATAAAGGCAAAGTAATCGCCGGGAGGATTGGAGAATATGGAATCACTGAGATAAAAATTTCAGAAAAGAATGTCTTATTAGATGGCTTGAATAATATAGAAAAGGTTTGGATGAACCACAAAGATGTTGTAGAAAAATTACCGGCCGAGTATAAGATTGTCGCCACAACAAAAAATTCTCCCATTGCGGTTTTCGAAAATCACAAAAAGAAAATCTATGGAGTACAGTTTCACCCAGAGGTTACTCACACCAAAGCTGGCAAAAAAATTCTTAAAAATTTTGTATTTAGGATTTGCCAGGTTAAAAAAGAGTGGAAAAATTCCGGAGAAAATATCATTAATGAAATTAGACGAGAAATTGGCCAAAGAAAAGCTATCATTGGATTGTCTGGCGGAGTAGATTCTTCTACAGCTACTGTTTTGACAAGTAAGGCAATAGGTAAAAATTTAATCGCTGTTTATATCGATACTGGCTTAATGCGATACAAAGAGACAGAATTTATTAAAAAAATATTCTCAAAATATAAATTAAAACTCAAAATTATTAAGGCCAAAGATAAATTTTTTAAAAAATTAAAGAAGATTGTTGATCCAGAACGAAAAAGAAAAATAATTGGAAAGTTATTTATTGATTTATTTGAAGAAGTTGCCAAAAAAGAAAGGGCAGAAGTTTTGATTCAAGGAACGATTTACTCAGACAGAATAGAAAGTGGAGTGACTAAGAATTCTTCAAGAATTAAATCCCATCATAATGTAGGGGGTTTGCCAGATAATATGAAGCTTTTAATTTACGAACCTCTAAAAGATCTCTATAAGGATGAAGTTAGAAAATTAGCTAAGGCACTGAATTTGTCCGATGAGATTATTAACAGACACGTATTTCCGGGTCCAGGATTAGCGATAAGGATTATTGGTGAAGTGACACCAAAGAAAGTAGAGATTGTTAGAAGGGCAAGCTACGTAATTGAGAAAGAGCTTAAAAAAGCCAATTTATATAATAAAGTTTGGATGGCTTTTGCGGTTTTGTTGCCAATAAAGAGTGTTGGAATTCAAGGGGACAAAAGAAGTTATAAATATCCGATTGTTGTAAGGATTATTGAATCTAAAGATGCGATGACGGCAAATTTTGTCAAAATTCCATATAAGATACTAGAGAAGATTTCTACCAGAATTACAAATGAGATTAAAGAGGTAAATAGAGTAGTTTATGATATTTCTAATAAACCTCCTTCTACAATGGAATGGGAATGAAATTTTAATTTCTCTTCATAACCATTTTATAGTAAACTAATTATAGAAAATAATCTTGGGAGGAATTATGTATAGTTCGTATGATGATGAAGTTCAGAAGATCAAAAATGAAATTGAGCAATTAGACAGAGAGATGAGAGAGTTAGAGAACAAAGAAAGAGAATTGAAAAGGGGACTAGAAGAAATAGAAAGAGCTAAAAGAGATCTTGAGATGAAGAAAAGAGAATTGGGAAGGGCGCTGCGATAAAACCTCTAACTGTAGCTTACATAACCATTTTGTTACCGGTGCTGTAAGCTTATATTTATACAGTCGGTTTGACACGAATTTTTCACTAATTTTGGCCGCAAGCAACCCCTACTTAACCATTCGCCCTTACTATTGCGGCCTCACGAATTAGCACAAATATAATAAAATATTTTCTTTATTTCGCTTATAAAAAATTAAACTTTTATGTGAAGCTAATATACATTAGCAGTATTTTATTGTAGAATAGGGTTATGGAAAATGTAAAAAAAGGCTTTTATTCGAATTTTTTTGGACTCTTCCTCCTTTTTCTTTATTTTTGGTATATCGAGGGGCCAGCCTTAATTTTCAAGCGGGTTTGGCTTTTTCTTTTATATGTTTCTCGTAGTTTTTCCTTATCGATTTTAATTAAGACCTATTTTAAGCCTTGGCGTAAAATAGTTACTTCTAAAGAAGGAGGATTGCCAAAAATTTTTGCGGCTTGGCGAGACAATGCCATTTCTCGACTTGTAGGAATGGCAGTTCGGACTTTTGCAATTTTTGCCGCTCTTTTTGTTGAGTTTTTAGCTTTACTCCTTTCAGTTTTTGTTTTTATTTTGTGGATAATTCTTCCAATTTTGGCTTTTTACACCCTGTTTTTAAGTCTTGCTTATTTATAGATCAAAATGAATCCAGAAGCTATTGAATTTAATTCTAATACTGAGGTTTTTTTAGCCGAACGAATAACTCGGATTTTTTCCAATAAATTTGTCAAAGTTTTTGGGAAGATAATTTTGGGATTTGGAGGGATTTATCTTTTTGTTTTTCTTTGGAATCTCTTAGACCCAGAACTTTTAAAAAATTGGAGCCCCTACTTAAAAGCTCTTCTATCTCTTCTTTTTTCAGTCTCTCTTTTTGTTTTTA